>JASHVB010000294.1 GCA_030039695.1 Acetobacteraceae bacterium | reverse complement strand
CAGTTCGATATCGACACCGACTTTCAGAAGCCCAACGTGTACGACGAACTGAAGTTCGATCGCCATAGCGACATCTTTCAGAACCTGGCGCGCGACACCATCACATTTCGCAACAACAACGTGCAGACGGCGCTGCCGATGCGCGAGATGGGTGCATTCAAGCCAGGCGAGATGGTAGGTGGCACGGCGGCGCACTGGGGCGGCAATGCGCGCCGCTTTTTGCCACACGATTTCGAAATCCGCTCGCGCAGTAAAGAACGCTACGGCGAATCGTTCATTCCTGAGGACTGCAACCTGCAGGACTGGGGCGTCACTTGGGACGACATCGAACCCTACTATGACCAGTTTGAGGAAATCTTCGGCGTCGGTGGCAAGGCTGGCAACCTTAACGGCGAGATCCAGGCAGGCGGCAATCCTCATGAGGGGCCACGCTCGCGCGAGTATCCAAACCCGCCGACGCGGCGCACGCATGAAGGCACCCTGTTTGCCGACGCGGTGACGTCGCTGGGATACGTGCCGTTTCAGGGCCCAACCGCGGCGATGACTCAGGACTACCGCAACTTGTACCGAGTTCAGATGCTCGAATGCGCGCGCGGCGGCTTCTGCTCGAGCCATGTCTGCGCGCAAGGTGCCAAGGCCAATCCGCTCTCCGCGGTGCTACCTGCGCTCGCCCGGCAACCGACCTTCGAGTTGCGCCCGCTGTGCAACGTGCTGCGCGTCAACAAGGACTCCACCGGCAAGAAGGCCACTGGGGTGACTTACATCGACCCGCGCGGCAACGAAGTCGAGCAGCCAGCGAGCATCGTGGTTCTTGGTGCCTATTGCTTTAGCAACGTGCGGCTGCTGCTGCTGTCGGGCATCGGAACGCCCTACGATCCGCTCACCGGCAAAGGGGTGGTCGGCCGCAACTACTCTTACCAGCAAGGCGGCTCGGTGCAGGTGTTCTTCGACGATCGCGAGTTCAATCCTTTCATTGGCGGCGGCCAGATCAACACCTCGATTGACGAATTCAACGGTGACCTGATCGACCGAGGCCCGCTCGGCTTCATCGGGGGCGCTTATTTCAACACTTCGACCAGCGGCGCCACGCCGATCAAGGGCAAGCGGGTCCCACCCGGTACGCCGCGTTGGGGCAGCGAATGGAAAAAAGCCGTAGCCCGTAACTACCGCCGAAACATGTCGATCCACATTCACGCATCCTGTCTGAGCTATCAGCACAACTACCTCGATCTGGATCCGACCTACAAAGACGCTTATGGCCTGCCACTGCTGCGCATGACGTTCGACTGGAACGACAACGAACTGCGGATGATGAAGTACCTAAACGAGCACTGCACAGAGATCGGCCGGGCGCTCAACGGTTCGCGCCTGGGCGGCACGAACAAAGGCAGGCACTTTGGTATCACGGGATATCAGAGCACGCACAACGTCGGGGGCGCCGTGATGGGCAGCGATCCATCTACCAGCGTCGTCAATAAATATCTGCAGTCGTGGGACGTTTCGAACCTGTTCGTAGTGGGCGGCAGCGCGTTCCCGCAGAACCCCGTGAACGGCCCCACCGAGACGATCGGCATGCTGGCCTGTTGGGCGGCCGATGCGATCAAAGATACCTACGTTCGCAGCCCGGGATCCTTGGTCTGAACAGCGACGCCAAACCCTGCGCTTGCCCGGAAACCTCCTCGTTACTGTGCGTTTAGCGCTGGCCTTGGTACGCCATCCTGGGGCGATTCCTGCAACCTCGTAGAGAAGGAAGAGCTCCATCGCGGCGTCGACGTAAAAGAAAGAGTGACGGCTGGTTGAGGCACGAGCGCAATCTGAAAAGGCGTTGCGAGGGCTCAGGCGCGGCCGAGATCGCTCGTCCGCCTACGGCGCAAGCTTGAGATCCCGATCGTTCGCGACGGGCTGGTTTCCACCCTGGGCAGCTGATCCGGTTTCAGCCCAAAGCAGACGTTTCGCCTCCACATGGCCCGGTAGTTAGGCTTGACCTTCCTGCCGGACATAATCCTTGTGTCAATCGCGGAAAATCTGGTGCAATATGATAGGGGTGCCAGGTTTATCGGGGGCGAAGATGGCGGCTGACCAACGCAGCGCGATACGGAATGCCTCGAGCGATTACTCGATTGGCCGGCTCAAATTTATTGAACGGACCGACCGGAATACGCCGGAGAGGAAGGACAAGTTGGATTCCGTTCTGGCGGAAATTAGCGAACAGAATCTGGAAGTCGTTCGCATCGCTTTTGTTGACACGCACGGCATCGTCCGCGTCCGGCCGATCGAGGCACGGCTGTTTTCACAGGCAGCCTGCAACGGAGTTCCATTCACCACGGCGCTCTTCGCCATGGATTCCGCGAACAATATTTTTCAGAATGTGTTCTCCCGTGATGGGGGCTTCGGCCGCGACGCGATGGGGGGCGCGGGGGACATGTTGGCAATTCCAGATCTTGACACCTTTCGGGTGTTGCCCTGGGCACACAAATGCGGCTGGGTGTTGAATGACCTCTATCTGTCATCCGGAGAACGTTGCCCGCTCGATCCCAGGCTGGTCATGCAGACAGCCTGCGGTCTTCTGGTAGAACAGGGCTTCGCCTTTGTTGGCGGCGTGGAGATAGAATGCCACATCCTGAGGATCAGCCAATCCCGGAACGATTTGATTGACTGTGCGCAGCCGCCAGAACCCCCGGAGGTCGAGGCAGTACGTCACGGCTATCAGTACATGGCCGAGAATGTGCTCGATGAGCTGGAGCCCATTATCACGCGCATCCGACATGCGCTGATCAGCGTCGGCCTGCCTTTGCGCATTGTCGATGCGGAATGGGGGCCAGGCCAAATCGAAATCTCGCTGGATCCTCTAGATGATATCGCCGCTGCAGATGCGGCCGTTTTGCTGCGTTCAACCGTAAAGCAGGTCTGCCGGCGCGCCGGGCTATTGGCGTCATTCATGGCAAAGCCAGCTCTTCCGAATGTGTTTTCTTGCGGTTGGCATTTGCATCAGTCACTGCGCCATAGGGCGAATGGCGCGAATGTCTTTGCCGAAGCCGGTAAACTATTGTCCAATATCGGAGCTCACTTTGTCGGAGGACTGCTGGAGCACGCGCGCGCAAGTGCTGCTTTCTCAAATCCTACCGTGAATGGCTACAAGCGCCTGCACGCGAACCCTTTGGCGCCTAATCGCGTGTTATGGTCGTACGACAATAAAGGCGCGATGTGCAGACTGGTTGGAGGCATGGGCGATCAAGGGACTCATATCGAGAACCGATCAGGTGATCCGGCGGCTAATCCTTATCTCTATATGGGCTCGCAAATTCTCGCCGGTCTGGATGGAATCGCAAACAAGCTTGACCCAGGCGATCCGCTGCCTGACCCTTATGCACAGACGCAAAGGCCGCTGATGCCCGCGGGCCTTGGCGAAGCAATAGATGCGCTCTCCGCTTCAACCATGTTCCGCCAAGCGATCGGGAATGAATTTATTGACCACTACATTGCGGTCCGCCGACACGAACTGCACCGCTTTCAAACGCTCGTCACGGACTGGGAGCATCGCGAATATTTCGAGTCCTTCTAAGGCACGCTACCGCAGCAACTCGCGGCATTCTGCGAGGATCGGAATATCAAGGCCGGCGGGGAACCTGTCGACGATGCTACGAAGCATGTCCCGCTCCTTCGCCGCGGCATTGCGCTCTTCCGCGAGCCTGACCAGGTCGCGGGCGGCGTGCAGTTCGAAAAGGCGAGCTCGCTGTTCGCGGGATCGTGCAATTGCCCGTTGGTAACAGCGCCTCGCGGTTTTGTGGTGCCCGTCGTTCTGCCAGAGGCGGCCACGCAGCCTGACGATTTCGGCAAGGTGATCTTTTTCCTCTGTCGCCTCGGCGAGGTGCTCGGCTTCGCTTAGACTGGCGCGGGCCGCCTCGAATTGGCGCGCCCGGAACTGGTAGTCGGCAAGGATCGTCATATTGCGTGCGAGCATGAACATGCCGTTCACCCTGCGCCACAGGGCGATGCCCTGCTGCAAGTCCTGCAGACCTCCTTCTGCATCGCCAAGATCGAACAGCGCAGGTCCTCGATGCAGCAACACGTTGCCGATGCGAGCATGAAATCGGCATTTGTTGCAAATATCGATCGCGCGATCAGCGCAGGCGACTGCTTCCGCATAGCGTCCAAAGCCACGCAGGGCGGAAATGCGGGAAACGCTCGCCCACACAATAGAGAACAAGTGTCCACGGTCCAGGGCAATAACCATGCTTTGCTCGGAAATAGCCAGGGACCGTTCAAATTGGCCCATCATCCGCGCGGACATTTCGATGTAATCGCGTGCGACGATGGCGGGATCCGCTGCCGCCCAGGGAGCCTTGTGCGTGCAGTTCACCTCATCGTCCAGTGCGACGGCCTTTTCCGAGTAAGAAAGCGACCGCTCAAACTCGCCGACGTGCCAACTGGCACCGCTCAGCATGACCCAAACGTGCACGAGCGTCTCGCGTCGCAAACGGTCCTGGTCTTCCTTGAGGATGGTGTAGGCGATGTCCATCGCCTCGCGATGGCGACAATTCCCAAACAAGAACGGGGCCGTGCGAATGGCAGCGTCGGCCGCTTCATCCGGCCGGTCGAGCGCTAGAGCCGCATCGCGTGCTTCCTGGTAGACTCGCACCACATCTTCGGAGTGGTAGCCAACTATCTGCACCTGCGCATTGCCCAACTTCATCAGAAGCTCAGGCAGGCGAGAACGCTCGACGATTGGCAGATCCTTGTGCTCGATGAGTTGCCGGGCTGCCCGGTAGTGCCCTACGGCTTCCTGGTTGGCACCATGTTGCTCCGCCATGTCGCCCGCTGCGATCCAATATGTGAAAGCCCGGCCAAACTCTCTGGCCTCCTGGAAATGATGCGCCAGCAACTCCGGGTCTGGCACACGGGCGAACCCGTCATGACGCTGCTCCAGCGCCGTCGCGATGCGGTGGTGGTAGATCTCCCGCCGGCGCCTGGGCAGGGTGGCATACGCCACGTCGCAGGTCAGTGCATGGTTGAAAGTATAGCGGGCGTCGGGAGGCGTGCCCCGGCGCACTACCAGGCCTGAGCTGACCAGTTCATCGAGTCCTTCCACGAGCTTTGCCTCGGAGACTAAAGCAGCGGCGGCGAGCATCGCATGGGAAAACTCGCGTCCGATCACCGCACCGATCTGCGCCGCCTCTTTGGCCGCTGGCACCCGATCAAGTCGCGCTGTCAGGGACGCTTGCAGGGTGTTGGGAACGGCGAGCGGCAGCGCTGTCTTGCACTGGTCCGGGAAGGCTTCCAGTACCGCCTTGGTAAGTTCCTCGATGAACAGCGGCACACCATCGGCGCGCGCGACAATCCGTTGGAGCAGCTCGGGTTTGAGCGCGTGGTTCGCGGTCGCGGCCGCCAGCATCTCGGAATCCGTTCGGTTCAATCGGCTCGGCACGATCAGGCTGGTGCCAGCGCGACCGGTCCAGGGCGCGACAAACTCCGACCGAAACGATATAGCGAGCAGAATGGGCGACTTCGACAGCCGTTCGACCAGAATGTCCAGCAACTCGAGGGAGCTCGGATCAGCCCACTGCGCGTCCTCAAACACCATCAGCACCGGCTGGCCACGCGCTATTCTCTCCAGCAGGTTCACCAGCGCGGCGAACGTGCGCTCCTTGCGCTGTGGAGGAGGGAGGTCAGGCAGTGGGTAACGATCTCCAGCCGGAACCGACAGCGTGGCGGCGATCAGCGCGATATCCTCTGCGGGGAGGCGGTACGGGGCAAGCAATGCCTCGAGCTTGCGAAGACGCTGCTCGACCGTGTCCGTGTGCGCAAATCCAGCCTCCTTCTCCCAGCACGCAATGATGGGATGCAGCCCGCTGTCCTCGCGCAGCGGCGAACAAAAGTGATGCAGGCTCTTGTGCGGCTCGGCGACGAGCGTTGCTTCCAGTGCGGCGAGCAGCCGTGACTTACCGATTCCAGGTTCGCCGGAAACCAGAAAGAGGTGGCCGGCGTCCGACTTCACCCGCTGCCACGCGCGCAGCAGCGTGCCCAACTCTTCCTCGCGGCCGATCAGCGGTGTCGTGGCTGCGGCGTGGAGCGCTTCGGAGTGGCTGCCGACGGCTGTCGGGCCCAACACCTGCCACGCCGACGGCAGACCAGCGCCATCCGTCATCGCCAGCGGCCCCAGGTCACGATATGCGAATAGATCGCCTGCCAGTCGCCGTGTGCTTGGCGTGACGATGATCTGTCCGGCTTGGGCGACATGCTGCAACGACGCAGCATCCGCCGGCGCTTCGCCGAGAAGCTCGCCATTCGCATCGACCATGATCAACCCACTGGCCACCCCGACGCGGACCCGCAGCCCAGAGGGAAGCGCCTCGTCCTTCTCGGGCACGCCCCTCACCATGGCCAGGGCAGCGTGCAACGCACGCTCCGCCGCATACTCTTGCCCAACGGGGTAGCCAAAATAACCGAAAACCTCTCGCAGACGGGTCCCGGTCACCACCCCTCCGTGGCGCGCGACGATAGCGGCGGCATACCGGCGCCAGGGATCCACGAGAGACCAGAGCTCCTCCGGGTCGTTTGGCAGCCTTGTCCCTTCTGCTGCGAGCAACTCGGCGGCCACGGCCGTGACATAGCGCCGCTCGGCATTGACAGGCTGGGCTTCGGGACGGCCTTCCACCACCTCGGGCAGTGCAGCAGGGTCCGCCTGGCGTACTTTGGCCGCGAATTTGTAGCCGCTGCCAGGGACAGTGACGATCAGAGTTGGACGCTTGGGGTTCGGCTCGATTTTGCGGCGCAGCCGAACGATCTGCATATCGACGCTGCGATCAAAGGTCTCGGCATTCCGCCCGGCCAGGACGCGAAGCAACTGATCTCGCGACAGCACTCTTCCCGCTCGCTGTACGAATAGCTGCAACAAACCGAACTCGCCGTGGGTGAGCGGGATCTCCCTTCCCTGTCGATCGGTGAGACAGTGGCCAGCGGAATCCAGACGGTAGCCATCAAACTGTAGTATCAGCGACTGATCCTCGAGTTCGCTAGCTGGCATCAGCGCCTCGGCTACCCGGGTAAGCACGCCGGCATCGTCCGATGGATCAATGCCGCCGCGCGCACCGACGAGTAGGACATTGCCGATTGTGGCCTGTAACTGGAGAACCAGCTGCGGCCCCTCGGGCCCAAGTCCATCTGGAGCAACAATCGCAAGGGCGATCTCCGCGAAACCCAAGCGGCGGGCATGTGCGGCGCTCTCGGCAATGTCGATGCGGTAGCCATTGGCGCTCAGCAGTCGCGCAAGGTGAGCGCGCTGCCTCACATCCCGGCCGATCACCATGATCCGGCTACGCATCCAGCCCACCTGCAAACCCGCCAGCACCGGAACACTGTACTTCAACGCGATACCTTGTTACAGGCCCGTTACTCCCGGGTGACCTGCCGGTGGCGTCCCGCATGCTACATCGCCTGACTGACGCGACGCAGTAGGACCCCAACCATGAGTTGCGCGGAAATCGCAGTCAACAATGGTCTGTTCGAGCGTGCTGCTGAGACAGGGAGTGTGGAGGCCATTGCCGAGCTGCTCGCACCCGATGTCATGGCCCTGCCCCCGGCTGGACCGATCGTCGCTGGGAGGGGGGCAGTCAAGCAGCTCCAGGCGTCGGCAATCGGCGAACACGGCATGAAGAGCTTCAGGATTCGCAGTGAGAAAACTCGGTGGTCTCGGCGACATGGCAAGCGAAGTCGGCCGCGCGCCGGTGACCTTGGCCGAGCCAGGCGGCGAGGCAGCACGGGTCAGCATCAAGTTTCTTGTGATGTCGAGGCGGACCGGCGGCAAGTGGTTGCTGCACCGCGACATCTGGAATTCGACTGGCTGAGTCGCGCATGCAGGGAGTTTGACGATGGTTTCGCAAACCGTTGTGGCGAGGTTCAGAGAATCGTTACGCGGCGCATCATTCGCCCCCGGTGATCCCGGTTATGACGCCGCCCGCGTCGTCTTCAATCGGAGTGTCGACCGACGTCCTGCGATAATCGCGCGATGCGCGGGTGCTGCGGATGTCATGACCTGCGTCATCTTCGCCCGCGAGGAGGGTCTGCCGGTTTCGGTTCGTGCCGGCGGTCACAGCATCGCTGGCAAAGCGATTTGCGACGATGGGCTGATGGTCGATCTATCGGCGATGAAGGGCATTCACGTCGATCCGGACGCGCGCACGGTGCGTGCCGAACCTGGCGTCACCGTCGGCGAGTTCGACCGTGAAACTCAGGCTTTCGGCCTGGCGACCACAATGGGGGTCATCTCGACGACCGGCATCGCTGGGTTGACCCTTGGGGGCGGCATGGGCTGGCTAATCGGCAAGCATGGCCTGGCGTGCGACAACGTTATTGCCATGGATGTCGTCACTGCCAATGGAAGGTTGCTGAAGGCGAGCGAACAGGAAAACCCTGACCTGTTTTGGGCTCTGCGCGGTGGCGGCGGCAACTTCGGGATTGTCACGTCATTCGAGTATCGCTTGCATTCGCTAGGCCCCCTGTTTGGCGGCGGCGTGCTCTATCCAATCGAGCAAACCCGCGACGTGCTGCGGTTCTACCGCGACTTCGCATTCTCCGGCCCGGACGAGCTGAGCACTCAGATGGGACGTATCTGCACACCGGACGGTGTGTCGGTGATCGGTGTAGCGGGGTGCTATTCAGGTGCGCCAAAGGACGGCGAGAAGGTGCTCGCACCGCTGCGCCGGCTCGGCTCTCCAGTTGTGGATCTGTTCGGGCCGATGAGCTATTTGCAGATGCAAAGCATGTTCGATCCTTGGTTCCCGCCGGGCCGTCAGGCCTATTGGAAGGCTAACTTCCTGCACGGTTTGCCGGATGAAGCCATTGATATATTTCACCACTGCGCCCAAACGGTTCCGTCACCGTACACGACGGGGCCGTGGCTCGAGGCGGTGCATGGCGCGGTCTCACGGGTAGGCGCCACTGACACCGCATTTGCCCACCGACGTTACCCGTTCAATTTCCTGGTGCTGTCGAGCTGGTCCGATGCTTCTGAGGCCGAGCGCAACATCGCCTGGACGCGCGGCTGTTGGGATGCCATGCGTCCGTTCATGGCGGCGGGTGCTTATGTGAATTATCTGGAAGCGGAAGCCGACCCACGCGACCGCGCCGCTTATGGCGACAACCACGACCGGCTCGTCACCCTCAAGGACAAGTATGATCCGGACAACCTCTTCCGAGTTAATCATAACATCCAACCGTCCGGTGAGGTAGCGAGATCATAACGCTGTATCCTAGCGGCAACGAGCGCGAATGATGAATATTGGAGCGTCTGCTACGTAGACGGGAGGCGTGTCATGGACACACAGCAAACTGCACCACCTTGGAGCGATGACGATACGAGGATTCGGGCAGTCGCTTTGAACTACATCGCCGGGGTGCTTGAGAGGCCAGCATGTTGAGGAACACCCTACTTCTGACTTTGATTGCCTCTGCCCTTTCGGGTGTCGGCGGGCATCCCGCGCTCGCGGGGTCGCACGAGGAGGAGGCGATCCATGCTCTCATCGACCAGTGGACGAAGGCGATGCAGGAGAAAAACTTGGACGGCGTGATGTCGATCTACCAAAGGGGTCCGTCTCTCGTCGCCTACGACGTCGTTCCGCCGTTGCAATACAAAGGCTGGGATGCCTATCGGGCCGACTATAAGGCCTTCTTTGATCAATATGACGGGCCAATCGGGATTGAGTTCCGCGATCTCGTCATCGATGCCGACGCCACCTTTGGCTACAGCCGCGAACTCCAACGGGTCAGCGGGACACTGAAAGGCGGTCGGAGGGCGGCGTTTTGGCTACGGGTGACCGACGTCTACCGCAAGGTCGGCGAGCAGTGGCGCGTGGTTCACGAACACGTATCCGCGCCGACGAACCTTGAGACAGGCAAGGCGGCGCTCGACCTCACGCCCTAGAGTTACTTCCGCCGCACGGCACGCCATGTTGCCGAGATGGACGCAATCGACGAGCTCCTATGTTCGCTGCTCAACGACACGACGCCGCCCGATCGCCAGCCTGGCACCATTCTCACCGCCGAGGGACTGCGCGGACGCGGCCCGGACTGATCTACCGCTGACGTCGCCAGTACGGTAAGCGAAAGGGCGCATTGTTCACCGATATCCCGCGTCCTGGTGGATCGAAAAAGCGGGTGCGCGGGCACAGCACTTGTGCTTCCGATGCACCGATCCCTGGCTTCACGCGGGCAATGCGCGGCACAGCCACTGCCATTTTCTGCCGCGCGCGGCGCTTACCCGTTACCGCCGCCACGTCCTGGCGCTGACTGGAGGTAGCGCTGGGTGTCTAGGTATCCGGGATCGGACCCGTCGCCGATCCGCGCGGCGCCCGTGCCGCCGCTGTAGCCGGGCGCGAAGTACCCGGGGTCGGACCCGTCGCCAACATGGGCCCCACCGCCAAGATGCGCCTGGCCGGTGGCAACGCCATACCGAGCGCTGGTGCCGCCTCGGTCAGTGGCTGCGTTCGCCACCCCGATACCGAGTGCAAGCGCCGCGCCGGCGATGATCAGTGACTTCATCGCAGCTTCTCCTACTTCGGAGGCCTTCGAAGTCCTCATTAAGGGGAACAAGAACGCCCGTTGACCTTTACAGGGTGGTACTGGCGCCTGGAGGCGGCTGGAAAACCTCACGTCTCTGCATGGCACCCCTGCTCTCGAAGCATGAACGCAAAAACGCCCGCAGAGCAGTGCGACACAGGGCCTTTCACGGGG
>JASHVB010000293.1 GCA_030039695.1 Acetobacteraceae bacterium | reverse complement strand
GCCGCGAGCCGGCGGCCGATGGTCCGGCCCTGGTTGTCATCGCGGCCGATCATACGGAACACCGTGCCGATGCCCATCTCGGTCAGGGTCGGGTTCGTCGAGGCCGGCGTGATCTGCAGGATGTGCGCCTTGGCATAGAAGGGCGCTGCCCGGATGCTGCAGTCCGAGCAGGAGTGGCCGATGACGACGGCCGGTGGATCCGAAACAATCTGCTGCGCGGCTGCTTCGGCCTGGTCCGGATCGCAGGCGTCGTCGACCGTGATGTATGTAAGCTTCTGTCCGAGGAGGCCGCCTTTTGCATTGATATCGTTGACAGCCAGCTCGACCCCGCCGGTGAAGTCGACGCCGTTCGCCGCCTGCAGCCCGGTCATGGGGGCGACGACAGCGATGACCTGATCGGCCTTGGCCAAGCTGGGCAGCGCGGTTACTGCAAACAGCGCGAGGGCGAGGAAGCCGCCTTGTCCGACGGTCTTTAGCGCTCGGGGAAAGACCGGCCGGTTCGTCACAGGTCTTCTCATTTTGAGTGAAGAGCGGCGGATCCGGAGGCCGACCGGTCGGATAGTAAAAAATGACATAGTACTGTTCCGCGAGCCGAGCAAAGTTGATCAACCTTCGGGAAGGCCGACGCCGCCTAACACCACGCCAGTGCCCGGGACCGATCAAGCCCCACAGCAGGGCTGGCTGGGCCAGAGATGATGAAACGGCTTCACGTTACGCACAAGCAGATATGATGACAACCTAACAAGCCGATATCAGCAACGCGCGTGGCGATGGGCCCGGTCCGTTCAGCCAGCGACGCGACGCTATCTGATAGCGCTCTCGTGCAACGACGCATTTGCCGTAGTCGGGAAAACTGACCTCAGATCGCGACGATAACCACGTACGCGCATGACGGGTGTGTTCCGTTAGGGATGTCTGAACCAGCCTGCTGTTGGTACTGGAGGCGCGAGCCGCATCACGCAACCATCGACCCAGTCCACCGGACCAATCGCATGAACTGAGCTGGTCCACAGCAGGTTTCGCTTTGTTTGAGGTCCGGCTTAAATTTGCTAGACAGCCTCGCGGCGTCACGCGTGCAGCAGCCGATGCCGGATGATGAAGAGACTCGCGAGACCGTAGCGCACCCATAGCGCTGCGTACTGTTCGCCAGTGTGCGATTGCGCACCATAGGACAGTTGAACATCCGCTTGAGCCACGCGCCGGCGTCGAGGGTGTCGAAGCATCGGGAGAAGACGGCTGTTTGTCGAACCGACGAACGATGAAATCCGCGTCTGAACTGCGGCCGCCGCGATGCCGGAACATTGATGGGACTGACGGGGGCACTTCCTGCGTCAGGGTTTCGGTAGAATTCCGTTCGCAACGCATCCTGCCCAACCTCAACCAGAATCAGCCCCGCGTCGATAGCTATTCCTCCTGCCTCGCTTAGCTCCCGCCAGCCCGATCCCGGTTGTCTCCGCGCGCGCCGTTTCAGCCTAGCGTCCGGTTCCGGCCGGCCGCTTTGGCACGGTAGAGAGCGCGGTCGGCGCGGGACATGACTGACTCGATATCGTCGTCATCGTCGGCGAGCGCAGCGACGCCAAAGCTCGCGGTGACGGGCATGGAATGACCGCCAACTTCGATGGGTGCCGTCGCGACCGCCTCCCTGACCCGCTCTGCAGCGGCGAGGCTGTGTTCGCGATCGCTGCCCGGCAGCAAGATCACGAATTCCTCGCCTCCGATGCGTGCGAATAGGTCGATTGCGCGGAGCTGAAGCGTCACGACAGCGGCGAACTGCTGGAGCACAGCATCGCCAGTCGCGTGGCCGTAACAGTCATTGATGCGCTTAAAGTGGTCGAGATCTATCGCAATCGCACCCAGTGCATGGCCAGAGCGGCGGGCCTCGGTGATCTCAAGCGCCGCCCGCGTCTCAAAATGCCGCCGGTTAGCGACTCCGGTCAGAACGTCAATCATGGCGAGCTTTTCGAGATCCGCCGTGCGGGCTGCCACGCGCTTCTCCAGATCGACGGTCAGGCTCGACAGGTTGCTCACCGTCTCATAGGCACGCAACGCAGCCACGACGGTTGTGAACAGCTTCATCGCGGTCATTTCCGCCTTGTCCGCATAGCCGTCGATCTCATAGTTGAGGATAACGTCCCGCTCGGGCGCTTGGCCGGGCTGGCCAGTACGTAAGACGATGCGCATGTCAGTGAGGCCAAGCTCGGTCCGAATGGTACGGATCAGGTCCAGCCCAGCGGTCTCCGTTTCCATGACCACGTCGATCAAAGCGAGGGCGATGCCGCGCTCCCGATCCAGCTGCACGCGCGCCGCAGCAGCCGAGGACGCGGTCAAAACCAGCACAGCCCGGCCGCGGAACCGCATGCTCGCCAGACTAAGCTCTGTAAGCCGAAAGACGTCGGGATCGTCGTCAACCACCAACACGCGCCAAGGGTCGGCCCCTTGCCCCCGTGTCTGCTCAACGTCCGGGGCTTCTGCCGCGAATATCAGCTCATCGCCACGCATGATCTGGTCCTCGCGACCCCTCATTTGTTATATTGCGCCGAACAATTTATTGAACAAGAGTTGGCTCCGGCTCTGTCGATTCTCCTGGCCTTGTCACACTAACCAGGTCTGGCGGCACAGCCGGTCGGGGTGCCCTTCATTCCATCATTCTTGTCCGTCTCCGGGCGTGGGGCCAGACCCGGTTGTTGTGACGATGCCGATTTATCACAATGCCACCTTGGAGGAGTGTGACGCACGCTGGAATAGGCGCGGCGTGCTCAGCAGTATTACCACTCCCATAAGGGCCACAACAATTGGGCTAATGAAGCCACTGTCAAAGTGAGGTCCCGGTAATCGGGCGAGCCGGCCGCCCGTCAACGCACCAACAATTCCGACAATGATATCAACAGTGAGGCCGAAGCCAGCCGACGCTGTACGGCTAATTCGTTCCGGCAGTTCGCAATGGTTCCGGGGATTTGTGCAGTCCGCTGAACTGCACCTGCTGCTGCCAATTTCTGGGCTCGACCGAGCATTTGCCGGCCGATTTGAGACTGGCTCACC
This sequence comes from Acetobacteraceae bacterium, assembly GCA_030039695.1. The sequence goes on along the minus strand of JASHVB010000293.1, from coordinate 27,340 downwards.
GTCGGCCCGGCAGGGCGCGCGAATGGACCGCGGTCGGTCGGACACATGGCTTGAGATGCTCCCATCGCCGAACATCTGGGACAGCCGCTGGGATATGTTCAGGCCTATCCCGCGCACGCGTGACTGCACGGGCACCGCGCGCATTCGCCGAAAGCTGCCATGGTGCTCGATGACTTCATTGGCGCGCCGGACCTGATTTGCCGGGGCCACGGGACGCCTTTTCCGCGCGCGTTTGCCAAACGGCCTGCGGCCAGCCCGCGTCGCGTGACGCGGGTTGGCGCTAAGGAGTTAGCAGATCGTTGCGTTCAGCGACCGGGCGGGACGGCGCAGGGTTCGGTTCCCATGTCGGCAGGGATCGACACCTCCAGCAGCTCGAACGCGTCCGACGTGCCCGTCTCGTTGTGCGGCGTGTCGCCGGGGATCAGCATGGAATCGCCGGCGGACAGGCGGACCTTGCGGTCAGCGAACTCCAGGTCGACCCACCCCGACAGCATGTAGACAAGCTGTGCCTCGCACTTGTGCACGTGCCAGCCGGTCGGCTTCGACATGCCTTGCTCCGCCTTGGTGAGCTGCGCGCGCATCCGTCCGTGCGTCGCCGCGGTAACACCGAGGTCGCGATACTTGAAGAAAGCCCGCCGCCCTTCGACGTAGATCGGGTTGGCCGCGGTCGATACAGCGACTGCCATCGGTTCGATGTCCATGCCGGCGTTCCTCCATGTCATTCGTGCCGGCAGCATGCGCCGGTGCGTGGGGGGCGAGCAAGCGGGCGGGGTGGCGGCCGGTCGCCCGCTATGGTCACCGTCATGGGCGCTGTGCTGGACCACGAAGAGCCGCCCTGCATCAGAGGGCTAGCGGGAAGGGCAGTGCGTCGCCGTGCGCATACGAGCAGCGCTATCTTTTCGCCCGAGACCGATAGAGCGCCGCCGCTTGCCATATGTGCAGACGGACGCTGCCGGCGTCGTGTCGTCGTGTCATTGCCGATAATGGCAGAACGGCATTGATCGGCTTCACGGCGCAAAGCGGCCCGGGATTGCTTTGCCTCTTCGAGATCTACAAGAAAGAGGTCCGTCCCGCGTCATGCCAGCGGAAGCCGACTTTCCGCCGGGATGGTCACGAATGGCGTGGTTTCTTGTCAGCGCCACGCCACGAGGCGGCAGCAATCGAGCGGCAGAAGACGCTTCAGCCGTACAGGCCGCGCAATGACACGATCACTCCTGCGGCGGCGACCATCGGTAAATCCTTCGCAGCGTCCCGGCGAACAACGCGGCGCGGTCGTTGTCGGACAGACGGTCGGTGATGCGAAACGCATCGACCCCCTGCTTGTAAGTCAGCAGCGCGACGGCGCGTGTCCAGTCGGTGCCCCACATGCAGCGATCAATGCCAAACGCATCAATGATGCGGCAGATCGGATCCCAGATGTCCGGGTACGGAAACGGCTGATGCGACAGCGTGCAGGCACCGGTGATCTTGACCGCAACGTTTTTGTACGCGGCCAACGCCAGCAGTTTCGGCAGGTCGCCAAAAGAATCGGGCGGCGCAGGCGGCTCGTGCGGCTGCGGCAGGCCGAGATGGTCGATCACAATCTGTGTCGCCGGATTGCGCGCGGCCAGTTCGCCGGCCTGCGCCAGGCGACCTGTCGCCATCAGGTTGACCGTCAATGAATGCCGTGCGGCGACCGCTAGAACGCGGTTCAGGCCGGCATCAGCCGGGTCTGTCGATACGCCATCGCGGTTCAGCATGATGCGGACACCGACAGTGCCTTTGGTGTCTGCCCATTCGGCGATGGTCACGCCGACATTGGGGTCAGCTGGATCGACCGGCTTGATCAGCGCGAAACGGCCTGGATGCTTTGCAAACACCTCCAGCGCATAGCTGGCGTCATATCGATACATGGTAAACGGCGATACCAGGAGCGCGCCATCGACGCCGACCTCGTCCATGGCAGCAACCATCTGCTCGCCGGTGACTTCGGCAGGACCATGCAGCACACCCGCCCAGGGGCGGCCGGGATGATCGCGTTCATAGGCATGAACCTGGGCATCGATGGTCAGCATGGCGCGGCACCTCCCTACGTGGCGCGCGAGGCTAGGGTGGCGCATCCGGCGGTTCAAGCATGCCTTTGCGGACCCGGGCTGCCAGCGGGTAACCTACACCGCAGGGATCACCCTGTGCTGACAGAAGGCAGAAGGCGGACATGAAGGCAGAATCGGCAGGATTATCGAGCACGCGTCTGGCGCGGTTGGACAGTGTGATGAAGCGTCGGTATGTCGATACCGGCCGTCTGCCGGGCACGCTGACGATGGTGTACCGCCGCGGTCAGCTCGCGCATGTCGGCATGGCCGGCCATATGGACATCGAGCGCGACAAGCCGATGCGCGAGGATGCGATATTCCGTATCTACTCTATGAGCAAGCCGATCACCGCGGTAGCGCTGATGATGCTGGTGGAGGAAGGTGTGCTCGGTCTTGATGACGATGTCGCGACGCATATTCCTTCGTGGAACAACCTGGCGGTTTACGCGACCGGCATGCCCGGCCTGGTGTCGACCGGCGGAGCGAGCTTCATCACCACGCCCACGGCGCGGCCGATGAAGGTGATTGACCTGGCGACCCATACCGCCGGCCTGACGTATGGGTTTCTCAACCGCACCGCGGTCGATCACGCCTATCGGCGTTTGCAGGTGGCGGGCCACAACACCGAAGGCGGGCTCGATGGCATGATCGGACAACTTGCCGAACTGCCGCTAGAGTTTTCGCCGGGGACGGCGTGGAATTATTCGGTGGCGATCGACGTGCTTGGCTATCTGGTGCAGAAGCTCAGCGGCATGAGCTTCGGCGAGTTCCTCCGCACTCGCTTGTTCCAGCCGCTGGGTATGAAGGACACCGCGTTCTGGTGTGCCCCGCAGGAGATCAACCGCCTCACGTCGTGCTACATGCCGCGCGAAGGCGGTGGGATCAAAGTGCAGGATGACGCGGCCAGCAGCAGCTACGCCACGCCACCGAAGCTGGAGTCGGGCGGCGGCGGGCTGTTGTCCACCGCGCACGACTACCTGCGCTTCTGCCGCATGATGTTGCATGGTGGCACTCTCGACGGTGTGCAGATCCTCAGTCCGAAAACCGTAGCCTTGTTCTCGCTCAATCACCTGCCCGCAAACCGCGACTTGGCCGACATGGCGCCGCCCGGCATTTTCAGCGAAGCAGGGTATTCCGGCGTCGGATTCTCGATCGGCTGCGGTGTGACCATGAATGTCGCGAAGACGCGCCTGCCAGGCACGCTGGGCGAATATTTTTGGGGCGGCGCGGCATCGACCGCATTCTGGATCGACCCGAAGGAAGAGCTGGCGGTGGTATTCATGACGCAGGTACTCGGCAGTGACGCGCGCCTCACGCTGCGGCGGGATCTTCGCACGCTGGTCTATGCAGCGATGACGGAATCGTTGGCGTAGGCCGTGCTTCCCCCGCTCCGTGGGCGAGGGCGCTCTCGCCTGACCTCGGTCTCCATCGCGGTCCACTCTCTCGACGGGACGGCTGGGCCTACGACAACCCGCGTCCAACCTGCACGACCAGCTTCCCGGTGTTCTCGCCTCGGAACAGCATGCCAAGCGCCGCGGGCGCCTGATCCAGTCCGTCCAGGACATGCAGCCGCTGCTGCAGCGTTCCCTCCCGATAGCGCGCGGCGAGCCAGGCGCGCGCTTCCTCGTAGCGATCGTGATAACGGAACACCTGAAAGCCCTGCATACGCGCGCGCCGGGTCAGGATCATTCCCAGATTGCACACGCCATGGGACGCGCTCGCGGCAACCTGCGAAATCCGGCCGCACAGCACCACCCGCGCGCCCGGTCGCAAATGCAGCAGAGCGGCGTCCAGCGTCGGCCCGCCGACATTGTCGAAATAAAGATCGATGCCTTCGGGACAAGCCCGACCGATTGCACCCGCCAGATCGCCTTCCGCCTTGCGATCGATGACGCCGTCCAGCTGCAGCTCGTTCGACAGATACGCGCATTTTTCCGCGCCACCGGCAATGCCCACGACGCGGCATGCCTCGAGGCGCGCGATCTGCGCAGCGATCTGGCCGACGCCGCCGGCCGCCGCCGATACAAGCACCGTCTCGCCGGGTGTCACCGCCCCAATATCGCGCATGCCGAAATACGCGGTCACCGCGCTGAGGCCGAGCACGCCGATCCAGGCGCGCGCATCGCCCCGTGCCGCGTCGGCCTTTTGCACATACCTGGCAGGCAGCGTCGGATGCGTCTGCCAGCCAAGCCGGGCCTGCACGAGCTCGCCCGGCCGAAACAAGCTCGAGCGGGTCTGCAGCACGCGCGCGATGCCGCCCCCACGCATGACCTCGCCCAGTGGCACAGAAGAATGCGCCCCGGAATCCTCGCTCATCCACGACCGCATCGCCGGATCAATGGAGAGACAGATCGTCTCCAGCAGCACTTCGTCCGCCGCCGGCGCCCGCACCGCGATGGTGTCGGCGATGAAGTTGGACGGCTCCGGAATGCCACGCGGTCTGGAGTGCAAGAGGATGCGGTTGTTGAGCTCGGTCATGCGCATTTGCCTCCCCACTGCATCAGAGCGCAATGCGCGCCGGACGTCACCCGTCGGGTGGTGTCAACGTGGTGCGAAACATCGTATAGCGGCACTTGCCCCCGAAGAGGAGACGCTGCAATGGCAGACAACGCGCATCTGATCACCGGCGGCTTTCCCCCGGGTTCTCCGGCGGGCCATGACCACGTTTACGCGCGCCAGAGACTGCTCGAATTGCTCGAGCAGGCGGACGTGCCGGTGTCGACTGGCATTGACTTCACCGACGTTGCGCAGTCGCTGCCCAACAGCAAGCTGCTGGTCACCTATGTCGCCGGCCCGTATCCCGACCCGGCACAGTGCGACGCGATGGGAAGCTGGATGGCCGCCGGCGGCCATTGGCTGGGATTGCACGGCGCCAGCGGCGGACGTGCCGTCCGCGTGGACGGCTTGCGTCAGCGCCGCACCATCAAGATGGCGCATCACGCCCTGCTCGGCAGCTATTTCCTGACGCATCCGCCGATCTGCGCGATCCGCGTGGAGGTGCGCGACCTGGCGCACCCAATCACGCGCGATCTTCCGCGCTCGTTCGAAGTGGAAGACGAACCATATTTCATCGAGCTGCAAAATCCCGCCGAGGCGCGCATCCTGCTGACTGCGGATTACGGGAGCAGTGGCGAATGGCCTGTCACGGCGCGCCTCTATGGTTCAGACACGTCACTGCAAGCCGACGGCCGGACTCGTGTGCTCGGATACACCAAGCAGATCGGCAGGGGCGGCGTGACGTATTTCGCGCTCGGTCACTGCCATAATCCGGAGATCCGCGGCGAGCGGGCTGACACCGACACGGTACCGCCAACGTTCCACGGCTCGTGGGAGAGCGACGAATTCCTCGCGCTGCTGCGCAACGCGATCGCGTGGGGCCTGAATCGATAGGCGTCATTGCGAGAAGCCTCGGCGATGGAGCGGTCTCCTGCCTGGGATTGCTTCTGCGCTCACCGGCCTCGCAATGACATTCGAGCGGACCGCCTAGAGGTACTTGGCCGGCCGGATCAGCGCACGCCACATATGCGCGACCGGGCTGTTGTCGAATCCCAGTCCCTGCTCTGGCTGACGAAACTCGCGGCCGATCACGTCGGTGAATTCCTCCAGTTCGACATGCACATTCGGATCGAACGAGTATATGTCGTGCACCGTAATCATGCGTCCCGACATGTACCACTTGTGGTTGCGCATCCGTTTGTAGTCTTCCTCGATATAGGGGTCTGGCCGGTAATCGGTGCCGAACGCCTTGATGTAGGATTGCGGGTACTCGTAACCGACCGAGTCATCGGGGTAGAAGCGCAGCACCTGATGCGCGCGGATCGCCCAGGTGATTTCCTCATCGACATACGGCTCGACGAGCTGTGCGCCCCAATAGCCGTGGTCGCCACGGATGAATCCGATCGTCGAAATGTCGTGCAGCAGGCAGGCGAGGACCATCTTGTCGCCTAGCCCGGCCTGCACTGCGTGCCGTGCGCTTTGCAGCAGATGCATGCAGGGGCCGAATCGGTACTTGAAAAAGTCCATCAGCGTCGGCTTCTGTGGCATGGGCGGCAGGCGCGGATCGTCGCCCATCAGTACGCGCGCCCGCGGGTTCTTCGCCATCAGCTCATAGGTGTTTGGCGGTGGGCTGAGGTCACCATCCGCCAGCGTGTAGAGTCGCGACTTGATGACGATCACATCGAGCTCGCGGCTCATTTGCTCTTCCAGCGCATCGGCACGCTGCGAGAGAGTGGACGAATCGTTCATGGGTCCCTCCGAAATTCAGTAATACGCACTGCCGCCGTTCACATGGAACGTCTGGCCGGTGATGAAACCGCCGTCGTCGCTGACCAGAAACAGGCATGTGGCGGCGATCTCATCCACTTTTCCCTGGCGTCCGAGTGGGATGCCTTGCGCGTTCGGCACGCGACCGCGGTACCATTCCGGATTGGCTCGCTGCGTGTCGATGATGCCGGGCGACACGACGTTCACCCGGATGTTGTTCGGCGCAAACTCCGACGCCAGAGCACGCGAGAATCCCACCAACCCCATCTTCGCCGCGGAGACATGCGCACGTCCGCTGCCGCCGGAGAAGGCGCCCTCTCCGGTAAAGAACAGAATACGGCCGTAATTGTGGGTCACCATGGATGCGATGACCGCGCGGGTGAGATAAAACGCGCCGTCCAGCACCACGCCGCGCACCATCTCCCAGTCTGCGTCGGTCACCTCGGTGAACGGCTTGTGTGGGCGGATGGCGGCGTTGTTGATCAGGATGTCGACACGGCCGAATTCTGACAACGCGCGCGCGGCCATTGCCTCGACCTGGTCCTTACGGGCCATATCGGCGATGACGGAGATCGCCTTCACGCCCCGCGCCTGTGCCTCGCGCACGACAGCCTCGGCCTCCGCCTCGTTGGAACGCACGTTGATGACGACGTGCGCGCCCTCATCTGCGAGTCTCAAGACGGTCGCGCGGCCGATATTGCGGCCTGAACCGGTGACCAGTGCGACTTTTCCCGCAAGCTTGCCCATATTCCGTCACTCCGGCTTGGTCAGCCGGTACACGCGTGCCGCTGTGCCGCTGTACAGCGCCCGCTTTTCCGTCGCCGACGCACCGGATGTGATACGCTTGAACGCATTCCACAGTTCGCTGTAGCCGCCGGATTGCTTGTCCGGCGGGAAATTGCTCTCAAACATGCAGCGGTCAGAGCCGAAGGATTCGACGCATGGCTCGATATACTGGCGCCACGCTGAGGCCAGCTCTTGCGACGACGGCGGCATGTCGCGTTCGTGGAAGTCGAAGCCAAATGATGTCATACCAACTCCGCCAAGCTTGACGTTGACGTTCGGACATTTCGCCAGCTCGGCAATATCCTTGCGCCAGCTCGCGCGAATCTCGTCGCGGTGCCCGCGATAAGGCCCCACACCGAGCACGCCGCCAACATGATTGAGGATGATCGTGGTCTCGGGGAAAGCGCGCGCCAGGTCAATCGCGTCGGGGAGCTGTGGGTGGTACTGCCAGGACTCGAAACTCAACCCCAGCTTGGCAAGCTGAGCGAAGCCCTCGCGGAACTTTGCGTCGCGCGCCAGATGCGGCGGCACCACACGCGATGCGAACCGGCTGATATCCGGACTGGCATCGCATGACACGCCGTAGCGGACGCCGCGAAACCGGCCAGTGATGGCCAGCTGCTTCTCCAGCACGTCTCGCACGCGCGCACCCAGGGTCAGGTCGGCGTGGCCGATGATCGCCTCGGCGACGCGGCAAGCGCCGAAGCCACCCGATGCGCTCATCGCCGCAATGCCGTTGACGAATTCCACTTCGCCGACCGGCGCCAGCTCGCGCGGCCCGTCCTTGCGGTACATGGCCTGGCATTCCAGGAACACCGTCGCGACGATGTTGTGCCCGCCGTGGATGTCCTCCAGCAATTCAGGAAGGAAATAGTGCCGGCCCGGCGGCACGTCCCAGAAATGGTGGTGCGGATCGACGATCGGCAGCTCCGGCTCAAGAGCCGCCTCCCGTGCGCGCTTTGCCAGCCAGGCATTCAGATCGACGTCGCTGCGATAGTACAGCCCTCGATATTCTCCCTTGGCGTCCCCTGCCATGCGTTAGGCTCCCTTATTATGCCGCCAGCGCCAGTGACTCGCGCACGAAATCTGGATCGAAGATTCTTGTTGCCATCACCTGGCAACGTTTCATCAAACGCTGCTCATTCGCGCCATAATCCGGGCGCGCGTAATGCCAGGTGCCGATGTGGTCCCAGAGCAGCAGATCACCGACCGTCCATTCGTGCAGGTAGCGATATTTGTCCTGCAGCACGTGATCAAACAGAGTCTTGAGCAGCTCAGTGCTTTCGGCCTCGCCGACCCCGTCGATGCACGCGGTGAAGCCAGGATTTACATAAATAACCCGTCGCCCGGTAATCGGATGCCTCAGCAGCACCGGATGGTGAACCGGCGGACGCTGCTTGCGCTGCTCTTCGGTCAGCGGCGGCCGTTGGCTGCCTTTCTCGCGCCGCACGTAATCCCAATAGAATTCCAGGTCGTGCGTCGCGGTCAGGCTGCTCAGCCGCTCCATCAGCGCCGGCGGCAATTCCGCAGCGGCGGCCTGGGTGTTGGCGAATTCCGTACCGCCCAACGTGCGGCCGTCGCGCACCGGCACCTTGAATGCCGACAATACATTCACGAACCCCATTGTGCTCGTGTAGGTCATATCGGTGTGCCAGGACTGACCGGCGTCGGGCGCACCGATCAGTTTTCCGTCTACCTTTACATTAGACAGGATCGTCACTTCCGGCATATCGGGTTCGTGATGCGGCAGGCCCTTGATCACCTGGATTTCGCCAAAGCGTGCAGAGAAGCGGCGAAGATCTGCGGCTTCCAGCGCCTGGCCCGGAAAGCGCAGCACCCCGTGCTCGCCCAACGCGCGCAGGATCGAGCCGAACGCCACCCGCGACAGGTCCTGGCGCAGGTCGACCCCGCGCACGGTGGCGCCGAGGATTTGGCCGCTCGGTTCGATGCTCAGCATGCTGGACCTCCCCCACCAGGGGGAGCCTACGCGCTCGCCTTATGACACATCAAGCGCTCGGCCTGACGCGTGCGGAGGCAGCACATGTGGCAGGCCAAAATGATCACGCAAGGTGGTGCCCTCATAGTCGCGACGGAACAGGCCGCGGTGCTGCAGCACGGGAACGACCAGATCGACGAATTCGCTGAAGCCGCCAGGAAACCATGCTGGCAAGATATTGAACCCATCCGCCGCGCCTTCGACAAACCACTGTTCCAGGGTATCTGCGATCGACTCTGGCGTGCCGCACAGCACCCAGTGTCCGCGCGCCGCCGCGGTCAGATTGAACAGGTCCCGCAGCGTCATGCCTTCACGGCGCGCCATCTCATAGAGCACGTTATGAAACGTCCGGCTGCTCTGACTGAGCGGTGGCGGCGGCACAGGACCATCGAGCGGATGGCCCGTCACGTCATAGCCGATGCGGCTGGTGACCAATGTCAATGCGTTGGTCGTGTTCACCCAGCTCTGCAGCGTCGCCAGTTTCTCGCGCGCCTCCGCGTCGCTGGACCCCACGATCGGCATCACGCCGGGCAACACGGACACCGCTTCGGGCGGCCGGCCGTACTTCGCCATGCGGCCTTTCAGGTCGGCATAGGCCTGTTTTGCCGGTGCCAGTTCCTGCACCACAGAAAACACCACATCCGCAGTGCGCGCCGCCAGTTCCAGCCCCGACGGCGAGCCGCCGGCCTGGATGATCACCGGATGCCCCTGCGGACAGCGCGCCATGTTCACCGGACCACGAACCTTGAAGAATCGGCCGCGATGATTGAGCGGGCGCACCTTGTCGGGATCGATGAAGCGGCCGCTCGCTTTGTCGGCAACGATCGCACCGTCGTCCCAGCAATCCCAGAGGCCCCGCACGACATCGACAAACTCGTTGGCGCGTTCGTAGCGGAATTCATGCTCCAGGTGTTCATCGAGACTGAAGTTCAATGCCGCGCGCGGGTTGGAACTGGTGACGACATTCCATGCCGCGCGTCCACCGCTGATATGATCGATCGAGCCGAACATGCGCGCGACGTTGAACGGCTCGGAAAAGCTGGTGGAGACTGTGGCGCCGAGACCGATGTGCTTGGTGTAAGCGCTGAGCACGGAAATCAGCGTGGTCGGCTCAAAGCGGCACATGAATGATGGATGGTCGGTCGGGTCCATCGCCATGGCATCGGAGATGAACAGCAGATCGAACCTGCCTCGTTCGGCGATGCGGGCAATCTCCTGCATCACCGGCAGTTCCATGTGCGAAGCGAAAGCGCCCTCGTAGCGCCACCCGGCCATGTGATTGCCGGTGCCAAGAACGAAGACGCCGAGGTGCATCTGACGGTCAGGCATGTCGATCGCCCTTTTGTGATGCTAAGTGATCTGCCCGAGGAATTCGCGGGTACGCGGATCTTTTGGATTGGCGAAGAATTCCTCGGGCGGCCCATATTCCACAATCACGCCACGATCGGTGAAGTAGATGCGATCGGCGACGTCGCGGGCAAAGCGCATCTCGTGCGTGACCAGAATGCAGGTCATGCCTTCATCCGCCAGCTGTTTGATGGTGACGAGCACTTCCTTGACCGTTTCGGGATCCAACGCCGCCGTCACCTCATCGAACAACATGACGTCGGGGTTCATGGCAAGGGAGCGGGCGATGGCGACACGTTGCTGCTGGCCGCCGGACATTTCGCCGGGATACGCATGTTCCCGTCCTTGCAGGCGCACCTTGGCGAGCAGTGCCATGGCGCGCGCCTCGACTTCCTTGCGCGGCTGATGCAGCACCTGGATCGGCGCCATCATCACGTTCTGCAGGGCGGTGCGGTGGGGGAACAGATTGTACTGTTGAAACACCATGCCGATGTGACGGCGCAGGGCGAGCTTGTCCAGCCTGGGATCTCCGACCTCGATGCCGCGCACCTTGATCGAGCCACTGTTGAACGGGGTCAGCGCGTTGATGCAGCGGATCAGCGTGGACTTGCCGGAACCGGAGGGGCCGATGATGCAGATTGCCTCCCCCTTCAACACCTGCAGCGAGACACCCTTCAGCACTTCGATATGGCCGAAGGACTTGTGCACGCCGTCGACGCTGACGATCGGTTCCGCGTTGGTCCAGCTCGTTTCGGGTGTGCGGCTTGGAATGTCCGGAACCTCTAGATCTTGACCGCGTAGCGCCGCTCCAGGCGCAGGGTGAGGCGGGCGATCGGGTACGAGTACAGAAAGAACCACAGCAAAATCCAGCCGTAAAGCGGTGCCAGCAGGTCGGTGCGGCCGCCCTCCGCGGCTTCCACCTGGCCCGCAAGCGTCATGACTTCGTTCACGCCGACGATCGAAGCGAGCACGCTGGACATCGTGAGGATGGCATAGAGATTCATCCAGGGCGGCAGCATACGCTTGATGCACTGCGGCAGGACGATCGACCAAAGCTGCTGGCGGCGGCTGAAGCCCAGCGATTCGGCGGCTTCCCACTGACCGCTCGGGATCGAGAGGACCGCGCCGCGAACGATCTCTGCGACGTTGGCCATGACCGGAAGGGCGAGGCCGACGACCGCCTTCACCCAGTCCGGCAGCGGCACGACGACACCGCCGATGCTGATCTGGAATGGCAGCATGAACATGACAAAGAACAACAGCACGAGCCACGGCGCATTGCGAAAGAACTGCGTGAGCAGCCAGCTGCCGCGGCGGAGCGGCGCTGCGATCGAGATCAGACCGATGCCGAGGAACCCGCCCAGCACGGTGCCGATCGCCATAGAGCAGAAACTGATCAGGATGTTGAAGACGAAGCCGCGCAGCAGCAGCGGGGTCCATCGCGCGAGCGTGGCGAAAATGCCGGGACGGCCGGCTGCCGTGCCTTGCGCCTGTGCGGCCCAGGCGGAAAGAACGATCAGCGCGGCGATGGCGATGCCATGCCAGGCGCTCAGGCGGAGCGTGGGCAGCGGCGCGCGGTACGCCAACGGCATGCGGAATGCGGTTCCCGTCATCGCCCGCCCTGGGCCGGCTATTGACGCACCGTCCCTGCGCTGCCCGGCACGAACCCACCGTCGCTCGTAGATGGCCGGGTCACGCCCGGCGATGACCGGGTGGTTTCCCGCTAGGTCGCGAGCTTCCTCGCAATGACACGCGGACATCAGGCCGGACTGTAACCGGGCAGGCGGAGCGCATGCTCTAGCCGGTGCATGATCCAGACCAGGAGCCCGACCAGCCCGACATAGATGACGAGCAGCACGACCATCATCTCCGGCACGTCCGTATCGTCCGACCAGATCTGCGCCGAGATGTACAAAAGCTCCGGCACCGCGACCGCATAAGCCAGGGTTGTCGTTTTGATCAGATTGACCAAGTTGTTGTTCAGCGCGGGCAGGCACACGCGGAACGCCAGCGGCAAGATGATGTAAACGTAGGCCTTAAGCCGCGTGTACCCCAAGGCTTCGGCTGCTTCCACGGTCGAATGCGGCACAGCCTCGATGCCAGAGCGGAAGATTTCTACATTGAACGCACCGGCAAAGAAGCTGAGTGAAATGCATACCCAGGTAAAGCCGCCGATCAACGGCGCGGTGGTGCCGAAACTGGTGTGCGCCAGCGGCAGCAGTGCGCTGAGTCCGAAGTAGAAGAAGTAAAGCTGCACCAGTGGCGGGGTATTGCGGAAGATCTGGATGTAGCCTTGCACGATCCGCCGCGTCCACACCAGGTGCGAGCCCTGTAGCCAGGCTCCGACGATGCCGATGGCGATCGAGGCCAGGATGGTGACGATCGAGAGCTCGACGGTCACCTCGAGCCCATGCAGGAAGCGCGAGCGGTCGAACGGATCGTAGAAGATCGGCAAATTGATCCCGGTCGTCTGATTGAGACGCCGGAACCACAGGGCGACGAATTCCACGGGCTACTGGCCCGAGTATTTCTTATGCATGTCCGTGGCAAATTTCGAGGGCTTGATATGGTACTGGTTTTCGAGATCCAGTACTGTGCCGTCCTTTGCCCACTGCTCGACCATCTTCGACATATAGGCGGACCATTCTGGCTGACCGAGCCGAACGGCCAGGCCCCAGGGCTGGGGATCCTGGGACTCGAGCGGCATGTCGTAGGCTTGCCACTCCGGCTCAAGCAGGTTGCCCTCGATCGAGGTGTCGTCGTACAGCAGCCCGATGCATCGGCCCTGCTTCAAGGCGGTCAGCGCCTCTGCGGTGCCGGTGAACGCGACAACCTGCAGCCCAAGTTTCTCGGCCGCTTCCTTGTTGTAATAGGCGCCCTGAATGCCGCAGACCGGCTTGCCCCTCAACTCATCCCACGACTTCACATTCATCGACTTGGGCACCATGATATTGAACCCGGATGCGTAATAGTCTGGATGCACGATGCCGACGACCTTCGCCCGCTCCGGCGTATCGGTCATCGTCGCAATCATCAGATCGATCTTTCCCTGCTCCAGGAACTGCATGCGGTTCGCGGCGACCACCGGCACAAGTTCCAGCTTCACGCCGAGGCTTTTCGCCACGTCGGCGGCGAGTGCCGGCTCGATCCCTTCGATCTGGCCGGACGGCGTACGGAAGCCGAACGGCCGATAGTCCGCCTTCACGCCGACGATCAGCGTGCCGCGCTGCTTGATGGTGGCAAGGTCGTCGGCGTGCGCCTGTACCCCGCCGAGCCACAGCAAGCCGGCCGCAAAGAGGGCGCCTGCCAACAACCGCGGACAATGGCTCCAGGATATCATTCTGTCCCCCTGCACGTTCCGACCGTAGCTGGTTCGGTTGGCCAATCTTCGCCTTGATCGGGCAGACGAGTCCAGTCCTGTCTGTGTACCCTTTCCAATGCGGCCGGAAGCTGCTTAAGCGTCCGGGCGATGCGATATTCGTTTCTCACTCTCCTGACAGAGGCCTTGCGCGGACACGCCGGCTGGCGGCCGGCATGGCGCGACGCGGTGCCGCGCGATGCATACGACGTGGTGATCATCGGCGGCGGGGGTCATGGACTCGCGACCGCATACTACCTAGCAAAAGAGCATGGCATCAGGAATGTCGCCGTCCTGGAGAAAGGCTACATCGGCTCGGGCAATGCCGGGCGAAACACGACGATCATCCGTTCCAACTATCTGCTGCCGGGCAATGAAGCGTTCTACGAATGGTCGATGCGTTTATGGGAGGGCCTGGAGCAGGATTTGAATTACAACGCGATGGTCAGCCAGAGAGGGGTGTTGAATCTCTATCACTCTGACGCGCAGCGCGACGCATTTGCCCGGCGCGGGAATTCGATGCGCCTGCACGGAGCGGACGCGGAGCTGCTCGATGCCAACGCGGTGAGACGCATGGCTCCATATCTGGATTTTGCCAATGCAAGGTTCCCGATCTGCGGCGGGCTGCTGCAACGCCGCGGCGGCACGGCGCGCCACGATGCGGTGGTGTGGGGCTATGCGCGGGCGGCCGACCGGCGCGGTGTCGACATCGTGCAGAACTGCGAGGTCACCGGACTGCGCGTCGACAACGGCCGCGTTACGGGCGTAGACACCACGCGGGGATACATCCGAGCGAACAAGGTCGGCATCGCAGTGGCGGGCAACTCTTCCCGTGTTGCGGCGATGGCAGGACTGCGGCTGCCGATTGAAAGCCACGTGCTGCAGGCCTTCGTGTCGGAAAGTGTGAAACCGCTGATCGACACCGTCATCACGTTCGGCGCGGCGCATTTCTACATCAGCCAGTCAGACAAGGGAGGCCTCGTGTTTGGCGGCGATATCGACGGCTACAACTCATATGCGCAGCGCGGCAGTTTTCCGGCGATGCAGGACGTGATGGAATGCGCGATGGCGCTGATGCCGTTCGTCGGCCGGCTGCGCGTGCTACGCCAGTGGGGCGGCATCATGGATATGAGCATGGACGGATCGCCGATCATCGACCGGACGGCGATTGAGAACCTGTACTTGAATGCCGGTTGGTGCTACGGCGGCTTCAAAGCGACGCCGGCCAGTGGCTGGTGCTTTGCATGGACGATCGCGAAGAACGAGGCACATCGGCTCAACACCGCAATGCGGCTGGATCGTTCCCGTACTGGCGCGATGATCGATGAAGCCGGCGCCGGGCCGCAACCGAATCTGCACTGAGATGCGTATTCCGTGCCCTTATTGCGGTCCACGCGGCAACGAGGAGTTCGTCTTCCTCGGTGCCGCTGACCCGCTCCGGCCCGACTTCGATGATGCCGATGCCTGGCATGATTACGTTTATCTGCGCGACAACGTCGCTGGCGTGCACCGCGAATATTGCCAGCACACGCATGGTTGCCGGGCCTGGCTCATCGTGACGCGCGACACGCGTTCACACGCATTGTTGCGCGTCGAAGCGGTGGAGAAACGAGAATGAGCCGCCTGCCAGCCGGCGGCCTGATCGACCGCTCGACACCGCTGTCGTTTCGCTTCGATGGTCGCCACTATCAAGGCTGCGCCGGCGATACGCTCGCCTCCGCGCTGTTGGCCAACGGTGTGCGCCTGATCGGTCGCAGCTTCAAATACCACCGCCCGCGCGGCATCATGACCGCAGGCTCCGATGAGCCGAACGCGTTGGTCGAACTACGCTCCGGCGCCTACCGCGAACCCAACACGCGGGCGACCACCACCGAGCTCTTTGCTGGGCTGACAGCGTTCAGCCAGAACCGCTTCCCCTCATTGCGTCACGACCTCGCGGCGGTCAGCGGCAAGCTGCCGCCGGTGTTCGCTGCCGGCTTCTACTACAAGACCTTCATGTGGCCGGCGAAAGCGTGGGAGCGCTGGTACGAACCGTTGATCCGCCGTGCTGCCGGCCTCGGCCGCGCCAGCGGCGAGCCTGATCCCGATGCCTACGAACAAACCCACTGGTTCTGCGACGTCCTGGTGATCGGCGGCGGTCCGGCGGGCATCGCCGCCACGCTCGCGGCGGCGCGCACCGGCGCACGCGTCGTGCTGTGCGAGGAAGATTCCTGGCTCGGCGGTCGCTTGCTGTCCGAACACGCAAGCATCAATGGCAAGCCGGCGATGGCCTGGCTCGCCGACACGCAGGAGGCATTGTCGGAGTTTGACGAACTTCGCATCCTGCGCCGCACCACGGTCACCACGGCTTACGACCACGGCGTCTATCTCGCCATCCAGCGCGTCGCCGATCACAAGCCGCATCCCGCGCGCGATGAACCACGCCAGCGCGTATGGCGGATTGTCGCGCGCGCCGCCGTGCTGGCAGCCGGAGCGCTGGAACGGCCGATGGTGTTTGCAGGCAACGACATCCCCGGGGTGATGCTGGCGTCCGCGGTGCGGACCTACGTCAACCGTTTCGCCGTGCGTCCGGGACGACGCATGGTGCTGCTCACGACATGCGATGACGGCTGGCGCACCGTCGCCGATGCCGCACGCGCGGGAATCGACATTGCCGCGGTGGTCGATCCGCGACCCACGCCGCCCCCACAGACAATCGATGTGCCCGTATTCTCTGGCGGTCAGATTGTCGCAGCCGAAGGCGGCATTGATTTGCAGTGCGTGAGTGTCGTCGATGCGGCCGGCGGACGTTATCGCATCGACGCAGACTTGCTTGCCGTTGCCGGCGGCTGGAATCCGACGCTGCATCTATCCAGTCATTTGGGCGCAAAACCCAAGTGGAACGCGGCGCTCAGCGCGTTCGTTCCCGACGCCGTACCACCAAACATGGGCATCGCCGGCGCCGCCGCCGGCCACCTGACGCTGGCTGAGGCACTCGCCGACGGTACTCAGATGGGCGGCGAAGCTGCTCGTTTGGCAGGATTTGAACCACGCGACGCAGCGGCCCCGCACGCCGAGCCCGAATCCGTGCGCCAAACGCTGATCGCACAGCAGTCTGGCGGCAGCAAGGCGTTCGTCGATTTCCAGAACGACGTCTCGGCCGATGATCTGGCGCTTGCCGCGCGCGAGGGCTTCCGCTCGGTCGAACTGTTGAAACGCTACACGACGCTCGGTATGGCGAGCGACCAAGGCAAGACGGCGAACGTGAATGGCCTGGCGATCATGGCCGCACTGACCGGCGCATCGATTGAAGCAACCGGTACCACGACTTTTCGCCCGCCTTACGTCCCGGTGGCGATCGGTGCACTCGCTGGCCCGCATCGCGGGCGCGAATTCCGCCCGTACCGCCTGCCGCCATCGCATAGCTGGGCGCAGAGCGTCGGCGCTGTCTTCAGCGAAGTGGGGCTCTGGCTGCGTGCGCAGTATTATCCGCAAGCCGGCGAGACGACCTGGCTGCAATCCGCCTGTCGCGAGGCGCTCGCCGTGCGCCACGCGGTCGGCGTGTGTGACGTCTCCACCTTGGGCAAGATCGAGGTGTTCGGTCCGGACGCGGGCATTTTCCTCGACCACATCTACACCAACACCATGTCCACGCTGCCGGTCGGCCGCACACGCTATGGGCTGATGCTGCGCGAGGATGGCCTCGTCATGGACGACGGCACGGTCGCGCGGCTGGCGCCGGATCATTTTGTGCTGACCACCACCACAGCGAATGCGGCGGGCGTGCTGCGGCACATAGAGTTCTGTCGCCAGGTGCTGTGGCCGAAGCTCGATTTGGACGTGCTCGATTGCTCCGACCAATGGGCGCAGCTGGCCATTGCCGGCCCGCTGTCGCGCGCAGTGTTGCAGGCGATCGCCGCGCCGGATCACGACATCTCGAACGCAGCCGTTCCACATCTGACTGCCGGTCCGCTGCGCCTGCGTACCGGCCAGAAAGGACGGCTGTTCCGTGTCTCCTACTCAGGTGAGCTGGCCTACGAACTCGCCGTTCCCGCCAGTGATGCCGTGTCTGTTTTGGGCCGTATTCTGGAAACCGGCGCGGTACCCTACGGCACCGAGGCGCTCGCCATGCTGCGCATCGAGAAAGGCCACATCGCTGGCGGCGAGCTGAACGGCCAGACCACAGCGCGCGATCTCGGGCTGGAACGGATGCTCTCGCGAAACAAGGACTTCATCGGCCGCATTCTGGCACAGCGCCCCGCCCTCATGGCGCCAGGCCGGCCGAGGCTGGTTGGCCTCCAACCGGTCAATCGCAAAGCGCGGCTATCGGCGGGGGCGCATCTCCTCGCGATCGGTGCGCCCGAGGACGCCGCGCACGACCTGGGCTGGGTCAGCTCGGCCGCGTTCTCGCCCACGCTTGGCCACGCGATCGCCCTCGGCTTCCTCGCCGGCGGCCCCGCCCGCTTCGGCCAACGCGTGCGTGCCTATGACCCCCTACGCAACGCCGACGAGGAGGTGGAAGTGGTCGATCCCTGCTTCGTGGACCCGCAAGGGGAGCGCCTGCGTGCCTGATCTGGTGCTAGCAGAACAGCATGACCTGGCTCTGGCGATGATCCTGGTCCGCCGCGGCGCCACGGCAACGCTTGCCGGAACGCTGCGCCTGCCGTCGCCGGGTCGCCTGATATCTGCCGGCGCCACGACGGTGCTGTGGCACGGACCGGACCGATTCCTCGCGGCGCGCCGGGGCATTGGCTGGGAGCTGACCGCGGAACTGAGCGATATGCTGGCTGGTGCAGCGTACGTGGTGGATGCGTCCGCATCGCGGCTGGTGCTGAACGTATCCGGCGCGGGAGCGCTGGCGGCGCTCCGCAAGCTGCTGCCGATTGACTTGCATCCGCGCGTGTTCACGCCCGGCAGCGTGGCCTTGACCTACGCAGCGCATATCGACGTAGCGGTCTGGCGGGAGGCGGATCAGCCGTCGTTCGGACTGGCGTGTGCCTCCAGCTATGCGGAAAGTTTCCGCCGCCGTCTGGCGTCGTTGTGAAGCAACCTGGCAGCGTCGCACGGGCTGCGGACGTATCGCTCAAGAAGCCGTGCTCGAGATCGCGGCCGCACGCGTCCGAAGAGCATGGACCCGCGCCAGCGCTTCGCCGATGCGCACCAACGCACGACCGCTCTCTTGCTGCGTCTGTGTGTGGTCAGTGGATTTGAACCGGACGAAGAATTGCGCCACGTTCGCGCCACGCAGGCATCTTTGATGCCTGCGGCGCGCAGGTGTTGGCCGACGGACGGCTGCTTCGTCGCTTCGCTGTTGATAACACCACGCCGGCCATGATCATCGCGGCGAACGCCGGGACCTAACCCGCCTCGAGTTCCGGCTTTCTCCGCGATGGCGACCGGCCGCCGCTTCATCCAGTCGCGGGCCGCGGCTAACTCGCAACGGCATCACAATGGGCATGCTGCGCTTCATGCGAAGCCCGGCGGAACGTACTCCGCCGTGAGCTCGTACCGTTCCGGTTGCGCGACCGTCGGTCCGTCGCCGCGTACCGTCGTGCGCTGCATGAGGCGCTTCTGCCCCAGCGTGTCGTACGCGGTCGCCCGGTGCAGCACCGCTCGGTTGTCCCAGATCACCAGGTCGCCTTGCCGCCAGGCGTGTGAATAACAGAACCGCGGTTGCGTCGCGAACTCGTTGAGCCATCGGATGAACGCACGGCCTTCCTCGCGCGGCCAGCCGATCACGTGCGAGGCATGCGCGCCGGCGTAGATCGCCTTGCGATCATTGATAGGGTTGACCCGTACCATAGCCTGCCAGGCGCCCGGCAATTCGGCCTGCATCTCCGGCGTCAACGCTCCGCTCGATACCGTGCCGCGCGAATAGACCAAACTGTGCTCTGCCACGAGCCCTTCCAGCTTCTGCTTCACCTCGCCCGGCAGCGCGTCATACGCCGCACGCATGGCGGCAAATTCGGTGTTGCCGCCTTCGGGCGGCACGATACGCGCTGACAAAAGGGAACATAGCGACGGCACCGCCTTGAATGAGCTGTCCGAATGCCAGAGATAGTTACCTTTCTGATATATCATGCGGCGGTCCTCCGTCGGGATGACCTCTCCCGACTTGATGTCGAGATTTGACTGCCGCGCGAAATAGGTACCCACCGCGGGATTGGCCTTACCGGCCATCTCCAGCGGACCGAAGCGGCGACTGAATCCGATCTGCCGTTCATCATCCAGGCGCTGGCCATGAAAGATCAGGACCGAATATTCGTCCATCGCTGCGCGGATCTCGGCGAAGGTCGCGTCGTCCATCGGCGCGCCGGTGTCGACGCCACCGATCTCGGCGCAGAACAGGGGATGCAGTGGCCGGATGGTGATCGCCATGGGGATGGTGTCTCCTGAGGTGCGGTGAGGCTAGTGCCGATTTCTGCGTGTTGAAACCCGCTTGCGGTGATTGCGAGGCGGGCACCGCTGAAGCAGTCTTCACAGGGTCATGCTTCAGCGCTGCCTGCCTCGCCCTGCCAGAAGCCGGCCATTGTCGGCGACGTTGGGCAGCCCATCCACAGGGAGAACCCAATCATGGAGCCAAAGACCAAGATCGCAGTGATCACGGGCGCCGGCAGCGGCATCGGCCGGGCGAGCGCGCTCGCATTGTACGCGGATGGGTTCTCCGTGGTGCTGGCTGGTCGCCGGCGGCACATGCTGGAAGAGACCGTCGCAATCGCCCAAGCAGTATCGCCACGGATGCTGGTGGTGCCGACGGATGTCACCGACCCGACCTCGATCGCCGCCTTGTTTGACGCGGTCAATGCGACCTATGGCCGGATCGATCTGCTGTTCAACAACGCCGGCACCAGCACGCGCAACATCCCGATCGAGGACCTGACGTACGAGCAATGGTGCAATGTCGTTGCCACCAACCTGACCGGTGCGTTCGTGTGTGCGCAGCACGCGTTCCGCATGATGAAGAACCAGCAGCCCCGCGGTGGCCGCATCATCAACAATGGCTCAGTTTCCGCGCATGTGCCGCGGCGGAATTCGACGCCCTATGCTGCGACCAAGCACGCTATGACCGGACTGACGCGGTCGTTGTCGCTGGATGGGCGCGAATACGACATCGCCTGCGGCCAGATCGACATCGGCAACGCAGCGACGACGCGAAACGAGGACACCGCACGCGGCCGCTTGCAGGCGACCGGCCGGGTCGAGGCAGAAGCGCGCATCGACGTGAACGACGTCGCCCGCGGGGTCGCTTACATGGCCAGTCTTTCGCTGGAGGCGAACGTACAGTTCATGACCGTGATGGCGACAAAGATGCCGTATATCGGCCGGGGATAGACCCGCCTTCTGTCATGATCGCCGCCAGGACGGCCATGACGGGCGCCGCGCTTAGCCCGCGGTCGTATCCCAGCCGATCCAGTCGCAGAACGCCCGGCCCATGACCAGGTCGAGGTCGGCGCCGTTGAGCCACGGCAGTTCTTCGGTGAACAGCGTGACGCACTGACGCCAGGTGCAGTGCATGCGGGTGATGTCGGTACCCCAGAACATGCGACGTGGTCCGAACGCATCGAATACACGATGCAACGCATCGTGGATGCTGGGGAATGGGTACGGATCGAGAGCATAGCCGGCCTGGCCGGTCGCCTTCACCGCCACGTTTGGGTGTTTCGCCAACGCCAGCAACTGCGCCAGGTTGCGATATGCCGCTTCCGCCCCCTGTGATGCGCGGGGTACGCCCATATGATCGATACTGATCCGCAGGCCGGGATGGCGCTCGGCGATATCGCTCACCCTCGGCAGGAACGCCGAGGCCTGGAGCGAAACCGGAATACCGAGGCGTTCGGCCACAGGGAACAGCCGGTCCAGCGTGCCGTCATCGGGCCAGGATTGCGACCGCGGATCGGTAAAGTAGAAACGCAGTCCTTTCATCCCCGGCCGGCTCTTCCAGGTCTCGAGCAAAGCACGTTGCTGCGGATCATCCAGATAGATCCAACCCATGATGGCGAACCGGTCCGGCCGCGCGCGTGCCGCCTCGACAGCCAGCTCGTTGGAATCAGGATCCCACATCACCGGGTGGACCACCGCGCGATCCACCCCAGCGGCATCCATCATCGTCAATGCTTCGTCGCTCAGGAATGGGATTTGGCGATGATGGGCGGATGGCGTGCCCTTCGCCCAGAGATGGATTTGCGCATCGACGATCATCATGGCGACTGGTTCCCGTCGTACGGTGAGACGCTGTCCGCGCCTGCGGGTTCATGCTCATGCTCTGGCACGCAGGCAGGCGCAATCTGAGGCATACTGGAACCTCGGCGGCAAGACCAACCCTCACTCAAACCGGCGTCGATTCGCGGATCGCAACCGAATGAACCGAGCGAATGAACGTCACCGCGCCGGTGGCTCTTCGAACCGATGATGCCCCGCTACGATAAGAATCGCGCGATCAGCGATGCGCCTCTGTGGCCGCCGGTCGTGTCCATTTGCCGCTTGATGGGCGATGCGATGCACGATCCAGGATGGGCTGTTCCGGGCCACCGCTTCACGCACACGCCCCGCTGGTCATCGTTGCGGGCGCGATGGCGCTGATCAGCGCGCCGGGCAATTCGGCTGTCGGCCCGGCCCGGATCTCAGCGGCTATCAGCAACAGACGACGCGCGACGTTTTGGGAACCGCGGTCCTGCCTGCCGGGCCATCGTCGCTCCTGACCCTGGCGATAATGACCGTGCCTGCCGAGGCCGGTGACCGCGCCGCATCAGGCGGCCGCCGGACGGCGGCCGTCCGTCGCGCCAATCGATTCGGGTCGGCTACGCCGCTTTCGCCATCCCGCGCAGCACGTACTGCAGAATTCCGCCGTGACGGTAGTAATTCACCTCGTCGGCAGTATCGATCCGGCAGCGCACCGGCACCTGGTCTGTGTTCCCGTTCGGACGGTGGATCACCAGCGTCAGGTCCATCCCCGGCTTCAGGCCGTCCAGGCCAAGCACGTCGATGATCTCCTCGCCGGTGATGCCCAACGACTTGCGATCCGTGCCGTCCTTGAACGTCAGCGGCAGTACGCCCATGCCGACAAGATTCGAACGATGGATGCGCTCGAAGCTCTCGACGATCACCGCCTTGATGCCGAGCAGGAACGTGCCTTTGGCTGCCCAATCGCGAGAGGAGCCGGTGCCGTATTCCTTGCCGCCGAACACCACCAGCGGCACGCCTTCCTTCTTGTAGCGCATCGCCGCGTCATAAATCGGCATTTGCTCACCCGATGGCAGGTGCCGCGTCATGCCGCCTTCGACACCTGGCACCATCTCGTTGCGAATTCGGATATTCGCAAACGTGCCGCGCATCATGACTTCATGGTTACCACGGCGCGAGCCGTAGCTGTTGAAGTTCGCCTGCGTCACCTGCCGCTCCACCAGATAGTCGCCAGCCGGCGAGGTCTTGCGAATGGAGCCGGCGGGGCTGATGTGGTCAGTGGTGATCGAATCGCCGAGTTCGGCGAGGATGCGCGCGCCTTTCACGTCGTTGACCGGTGACAGCTCCATTGTCATCCCGTCGAAATACGGTGGATTGCGCACATAGGTGGAGCCGTCTGACCAGCGATAGGTGTCGGTGTCGGCGTCCACCCGGATGTTCTGCCACTGCGTCGGGCCCTTGAACACCTCGCCGTAGCGCTTCAGGAACTGGTCGCGCGACAGGGAAGAAGCGATGACGTCGCCGATCTCTTTGTTGGTCGGCCAGACCTCCTTCAAGTACACCGGCTGTCCGTCGGAGCCAATGCCGAGCGGCTCCTTGGTTATGTCGTGCGTTACTTTGCCAAGCAGCGAATAGGCAACGACCAACGGTGGCGACGCCAAGTAGTTGGCGCGCACGTTGGCGTGCACGCGGCCTTCGAAATTGCGATTGCCGGAGATCACCGCGGCCCCCACCAGCCGGTTGTCCTCGATCGCATCGACGATCGCATCGTCCAGCGGGCCGGAGTTGCCGATGCACGTGGTGCAACCGTAGCCGACCAACTCGAAACCGATCGCATCCAGATCTTTTTGTAAGCCGGACTTTTCCAGGTACTCCGTGACCACCTGCGAGCCCGGGGCGAGCGACGTCTTGACCCAGGGCTTCGGCTTCAGCCCTTTGGCATGTGCTTTGCGCGCCAACAGGCCGGCGGCGACCAGTACGTTCGGGTTCGACGTGTTGGTGCACGACGTGATCGCCGCGATCACCACGTCGCCATGGGTGAGTTCGTAGTTCTTGCCTTCGACCTTCACCGAGAGATTGGCTTCGTTCTCCGGTACGCCGAGGCTCTTGGTCAGGTCCGCCTTGAATGACGACGCGACATTGGTCAGCGCCACACGGTCCTGCGGCCGCTTCGGCCCGGCCATCGACGGCACCACGGTGCCGAGGTCCAGCTCGATCGTATCGGAGAACACCGGATCAGGCGCGCCGGACTCGTGGAACATGCCTTGCGCCCTGAGATACGCCTCGATCACCTTGATGTGGTGCTCGTCGCGCCCGGTCAGGCGCAGGTAGTCCAATGCCACTTTGTCAACCGGGAAGAAGCCGCAGGTCGCGCCGTATTCCGGCGCCATGTTGCCAACCGTTGCGCGGTCGGCGAGGCCGAGCTGATCAAGCCCGGGACCGAAATACTCGACGAACTTCGACACCACGCCCTTGCGTCGCAGCATCTGCGTCACGGTCAGTACGAGGTCCGTCGCTGTGGCGCCTTCCGGTAGGCGGCCGGTCAGCTTGAAGCCGACCACGTCGGGAATCAGCATGGCAATCGGCTGGCCCAGCATCGCCGCTTCCGCCTCGATCCCGCCGACGCCCCAGCCCAGGATGCCCAGCCCATTCACCATCGTGGTATGGCTGTCCGTGCCGTACAACGTGTCCGGATAGGCAAAGGTCGTGCCGTTGTTGGTCGACGTCCACACGCACTGGCCGAGGTACTCCAGGTTTACCTGGTGGCAGATGCCGGTTCCTGGTGGCACGACACGGAAATTGCGGAAAGCGTCCTGCCCCCAGCGGAGGAAGCGATAGCGTTCGCCGTTGCGCTCGAACTCAATGTCGACGTTCTTCTGCAGTGCGTCCGGCCGCGCGAACACGTCGACCATCACCGAGTGATCGATCACCAGGTCCACCGGCACCAGCGGATTCACTTTCTGGGGATCGCCGCCGAGCTTGATCATGCCATCGCGCATCGCCGCGAGGTCGACCACCGCGGGCACCCCGGTAAAGTCCTGCATCAGGATGCGCGCCGGGCGGAACGGTACCTCCTTGTCGGAGTGCGCTCCGTTCAGCCAACCAACAATCGCCTTGGCGTCATCCACCGTGTAGCTGTGTCCGTCTTCGAACCGCAGCACGTTCTCCAACAGGATCTTCAGGCTGACCGGCAGGCGCGAAATGTCGCCGAGTGTCTTCGCCGCGTCCGGCAACGAGAAATAGTCATACGGCTTGCCGTCGACGGTCAGGGTGCGGCGGGTCTTAAGCGTGTCCTGCCCGATCGATGTCATGGCGCATCTGTCCTGGTCCCCAGGACCCCTCTCGTTGTGCCGCACAGCCCGGCATGGTTTAGGAGGCGCAGCGCGCAAGCGGTTGCTGCGCGCCGGCTTTAACCACACCAGCCGGGGGAACGTCCATCCGGCAGGCCGCGGGGGTGAGCGTGCTGCGGGCAGAGGGACTGGCGGCGTTTCGCGGCGAGAGGCTGGTGCTGCGCGAGTTGGATTTCGGCGTCCCGGAAGGCGGCGCACTGATGCTGGCGGGGCCGAATGGGTCCGGCAAATCGACGCTGCTGCGGCTGCTTGCCGGACTCGTGCCTCCCGCCGCCGGACGCCTGCTGTGGGGCGAAGAAGACGCGCTGGCTGATCTACCGACGCATGCCGCCCGTGTGGCCTATGTCGGCCACCTGGACGCGGTCAAGCCGGCACTGACGGTCGGCGAGAACCTGCATTTTGCCGCGCAGTTGAGCGGCGGGGTGGTGAAGGACGCGCTGGCAATGCTGGGTCTGACCGAGCTTGCCGAGCTGCCTGCCCGAATGCTGTCGGCCGGGCAGAAGCGCCGCCTGGCGTTGTCCCGCCTGGCGCTCAGCAAAGCGCCGCTATGGCTGCTCGACGAGCCGACGGTGGGGCTGGACGTGGCTTCGGTAGCCCGTTTCGGCGCATTGCTCGCAGAGCATCGGGCGCGCGGCGGTCTCGTCGTGGCAGCAACCCATCTGCCGTTCCCGCTGGAAGGGGCAGCAGAGCTGAGGCTGGGATGAGGGGCCGCTCACGACGCCTCGCCCGCGAAGCCGGAGGGGTCGGCACGCCGCACCGGATGAGCAGCCAACGGGCAGAACTGACCCGCTTGTCCCTCACGCGCGCCGCTTCGCGTCGCGACCTCCCTTGCTTCGCGGGCGCGGTGTGCCCATGACCCGGTTCCTGGCCATCCTGACGCGCGAAGTCCGCCTCTCCCTCCGCCACGGCGCCGACACCATGGCCGCGCTGCTCTTTTTTCTGGTCTCCGCGTCGCTCTTCCCCCTGGCAATCGGTCCCGCGCCGGAAACCCTCGGTCGTCTCGCCCCCGGCATCGTCTGGGTCTGCGCCCTGCTCTCCGCCCTGCTGCCCCTCGACCGTCTCTTCGGCGCAGACTTCGAGGACGGCTCGCTCGACCACCTGTTGCTCTGCGGGCTGTCGACACCCGCCATTGCCGGTGCCAAGGCTGCCGCCCACTGGCTGCTTACCGGCCTGCCGCTCCTGATCGCGGCCGCGCCGCTGGCCATCATGCTGCACCTGCCAGACGACGCGCTGCCAACCTTGATCGCCGGCCTCGTCCCCGGCACTGCGCTCATGTCTCTGCTCGGCACCACCGGCGCCGCGGTTGTATTGGGCGCGCGGCGCGGCGGTGTGCTGTTGCCGCTGCTGGTACTGCCGTTGGCCACGCCGGTGCTGATCTTCGGTGTCGCGGCCACGGATGCCGCGGCCGGCGGCCAGTCGCCACGGCCGCATCTGCTGCTGCTTCTGGCCATGCTGGCGGCAGCGCTGCCGCTCTGCCCGATTGCCGCGGGGGCGGCGCTACGCAGCGCAGCGGAATGACGCCCGATATCGGCGCAAGCCGATCACCCTCCTCATCTCGCCGCGGAACGCACCGCGCCGCCGCCACGCCATCACTCGTCACGGCCTCCGTCAGGCCCGCCCGGGGCCCGGTACCATCCCGCGTCGATACGTGTCGCGCCGAGCCCGCTTACCGATGTTTCAGGGGCCCGGCGCATGCATGGTCAGGCCGACGCGCTCGCTAACCGGGATTGCCTCGATGCTCCCCATGTCGCAATCGCAGACTGACGCGTCGTGTCATTCCGCAGCGACGCGTCGCAGCTGCGCTGCCCGCACGGGCGCGCCGGCGAAGGGCAGCAGCACTGCCGCCACAATCGCCATCACCCCGACCGTGATCAGCGCCAGGCTGTAGCTCCCCGTCGCATCCCTCAGCAGGCCGACAAGTTGCGGCGCGAAATAACCGGAGAGATTGCCAAACGAATTGATCATGGCGATACCCGCGGCCGCCGCGGTCGCGCCGAAATATGCCGTC
>JASHVB010000292.1 GCA_030039695.1 Acetobacteraceae bacterium | reverse complement strand
GTGAGTGGCGAACTGAGGGACACTGGCACCGGCCCAAACAAGGCCCGCCAAGAGGCGCCACATCCTCACAATGTTGTCTTCGATCCGGAAGGCCGTTTTATCGCTGCGGCCGACCTCGGCATCGACAAGGTGCAAACCTTCCGTCTCGTCAACGGGGGCCTGGAGCGAGTAAGCGAGGCCTCCGTCGCGCCCGGCGCGGGGCCACGACACATCGCCTTCTCGCACGACGGCGCGGTGCTTTATGTGGTCGACGAAATCAACGCAACGATCACCGCCTTTGCCTACGACCCCGCGACCGGTAAGATCGGCCAGACCTTACAGCGCATTTCGACCGAGCCCTCCGGCTATTCCGGTCCGCACAGCGCGGCCGAGATCGCTATCCATCCGTCGGGCAAGTTCCTGTTCGCGTCCAATCGTGGTGCGCAGAGCATCGTGGCCTACCGGATCGACCCCGCGACCAGGAAGCTCTCCGTCATCGGCTTCACTGGCCAGGGCGTGAACTTTCCGCGCAATTTTGTCATCGATCCGAGTGGAAAATGGCTTTACGTCGCCAATCAGAAGGGGGACGACATTGTGCAGTTCGCGATCAATCCTGAGACCGGCCAGCTGACGCCCACGGGCCAGGTCACTCGCTCGATCACCCCCGTGGTGATGGTGTTCCGCACGCCGCGTTAGCGGCAGGACTTGGGGTCTCACCCCCGGAACGGCGGTCTGCACGCGGCGACGAAGAGCAAGGAGGTCGTCTTCGGTTGGTGTACCCCACCAAGCAACCATGCACGGAACCAGCACATCACATCACGGATCCATCGCGCAGCAAACGGCGCCGCTCGTGACACGGGCGGGGATGGGGAGGGAACCCCCCGGGTTCCGCGGCAGGCGTGCCGTGCCGGCCGCCCGGATTGGGTCAAGCACCGGCGTATCGATCGCATCCGCTCCAACTGCTAGAGCGCCGGAGCTGCCCACCGAGAGGCCGAAAGGAATCGTGCTACCTGCAATTTCTTCCGCCGAGCCGGGATGGTGATGTATTGTTGCCACCTGAACGCGTAGCCGAGGGGAACGAACCACAATGAGCGGCGCGATCGAACTCAGTCGCCTGGCGATCAAGCTAGGTATCCCGCATTTCAAGCGGAATGGCCATCGCGCGGCGCTGGAGGCCTTACGCGCCAGGGTCGCTGCCTTTCAGCCAAACGATGCAGCTCGCGACCTTGATGCGAAGCTCGTCGGCGGTTTAGACGAGTTGTACAAGGCCGGCGACAGCGATTTCCGCAAGGCCACGATCGACAACGCCGAGAAGGTGATCGTCGAGGCCGAGGCGGGGCTTCGCAAGCTGGAGCAGGCCCGCCGAAACCAGGAAGAGCAGCGCAAGAAAGCGGCACCGAATGCCGACGCGCGGAAAGCGATGCAGGCGAAGCGGGAACGTTTGACCGCGGCGCTTGATGCCGTGTTGGTCAAGATCAGCACCGATGCGGGCAAGGTCCAGTTGCCCGAGGCGATGCGTCCTGCCGCACTGCGTGGAAGGGGGGAGGTGATACGCACCACGATCACCGCCGGCGATCCGGACGATGCGGTGGCGGGCGGCACGCGGGCCGAGGTGATCGCACGCGATATCGAGGGCTTGCGCCAGACCATCGCGGTGATGAACGCGCGGGTTGCGCAGGATTACAGCTTCATTGGTACCGATGCGCCAGCGGCCTTGAAACCGTTTCAAGAGCTACTGGCGCAATTCGACGCGGCGGCCGGCGGCAAGGGCAAGTACGTCGGGCCGCTCGCCGGGGTAGTGGGGGGTTTGCAGCAGCAGCTGAGGGGCTCGCCGGTGGATGCGGAGTCGGTCCGCCGCCAGCTTGCCGCGTGCGACAGGATCGCCACCGCGGCCTCGAGGGATCCACAATATGGCGCGGAGACGCAGTCAGAGGCGGTGGCCGACCGGAACGGCGTGGAGATACGCAAGTGGTTCGATGCGCGCGCCGAAGCCCTGAATTCGCATTTCGAGAAGCTGCGGGAGGCATCCGAGCAGACTTACGCAGCATTGAGCGCAGAGCTGCAAGCCCTGCGCGACGAGGCCGGCGCGCCGATCGCCACCGACGCGATGCCGGGCCAGCGTGACAATTTGCAGCAGAAGCTCAACACGCTGCTGATCAAAACGGCCGAGGAGCAGGCGAATGTCGGACGGCAGATCACCGTGACCGCACAGCTGTTGCAGAAGGAGCTACGCGACGAAAAGGTGCGGCGTGATCGGCTGCACGATACGGAGCTGAAGGACATCGGTGCCCTGACCGCGGATTGGAAGGCGATCGACGCACAGATTGGCAGCGCGACCGAGCTGGTCCCGCTGACCGGCCTGCCACCGGTTCCGCTCGGGGCCAAGGACGTGAAGATCGTCGGCGGTCTGCTGTCCGAGATCAACAAGCGGCTCGAGGTGATCGAAAAGGACAAGGCGAGGCTGCTGGCACTGCAAAGCAACCTGGAGGAGGTGAGTGGCTATCTGGCGCAGCGTAGTTACTTTCAACGACTGACGAAGGTGAGCCGCGAAAAGCTCGAGAAATACGATCCCGACAAGCGGGCGGCATTCCAGAAGCGGCTGGATGCGCTGGCCAAGGCCATGGCGACGACGCCCGCAGCGAGCACGCTGGCGGTGCTGGACAAGCTGAAGACTGAGATCGAGGCAGCGGTGGCGGATTTGGCAGTGATTGCCGATTATGTCGAGAAGGAGCTGCCGCAAGCGCTCGAAACGTTGCGGACAGACCTTGAAAAGCATTTCGGCGAGCACGTGTTCACTACGAATAACGACGCGCATGACGCGCTGGAGGCAGTGGACACTCTGGTCAAGAAGCAGCCGCCGGACAAGGCAGCAATCGAGGCCTTGGTGGCCAAGGCGCGGGCGACGTTGCAAATGTCGCCGAAGGAACTCGCCGACAAATACAAGGCCGACAAAGCCGCAAAGGAAAGCCAGAAGTCGGAGGACGCGCGCAAGCAGGCGGACTACAATGACCGGTTGCGGCCGCTGAAGGGAACGTTTTCCGCCTGCGAACAAGCAGTGAAGGCGGTGTCGGGCGACCAGAACTCGCTCGGGACATGCCAACGG
The DNA here is from genome assembly GCA_030039695.1 of Acetobacteraceae bacterium. Next base: position 2,456 of record JASHVB010000292.1, on the reverse strand, counting down.
CTGATGAACGACATCCAGGCGGCGATCGAGGCGAACAGCTTCGATGGCCTGGACAAGAAGATGGAGGGCTTGAAGGACCGGATGGCGCTGCTACTGCGCAACCCGCTAGGCGAGGCTAACCGGCGCGCGTCGGAACTGCCGAAGGTGTTCGAGTCGTTGCGACACGCATTCACGGAAGCAGCCTCCGGCCTGCAGGCCACCGCCGAGACCATCACAGCGCAGGGCGCGCAAAGCGGTGTCGATTCGAAAACGGCTGAGACGGTTGCCAGGATGCTGAACGAATTCGCCGTACTGTTCACAGCAAACCTGCCGAAGATCGAACAAGCGATCAAACCGCTGAGCGATCCACCGAGGTTCGGGGAAGAGGCGCGGCGTGCCGCACGCGAGGCGGCGCTGGCGCTGACCGGCGCGCTAGATACCCGGCTGCGCGGTCAGCCGCTGACCAAGGCCCTGCTGACCTCGCCGTTCCCACAAGCGAAGGCGGCGATCGGACCAGTGTACCGTAGCATGGAGCAGTTCAGCTACACGGTCAGCACGAGCGTCTGACCGCGTTGGCCCACCTCAAAGCCGGGAGCAAGCCATGTCTCTTAGTGTCGACCAGACCGCCTGGGTCAACGGCCTTGCCGGCCGGGTACAGAGTTTCATCGCCGCTGACGAATCTGCCGATACCAAGGAGAAGTTGATCACGGAGGCGAACCACGCGATCGAATCGAAGGTCGGACAGATCAAGCTTGGCGAAGGGTATGTCGCCGCGATGAAGAGCGAGGGTCTGGGTGGCTGGCTGCGCGAGACCTTCAAAGTCGGCCCAGCCACCATGTCGGCGATTTCCGCCTCCGGCGGACCGGACGAGGAGGTGGATACTGCGCACGACGCGGCGAGCCTGGCCGGTCTGACGCCCGAGCAGGCAAAGCAGCTTACCGATGCACAGGCGGTCATCGCCGAGCAGGTGGAGAGGCTGCGCCAGGCGCGCGATGAGGCCACCCGCAAGAAGCTGTTCACCGATTCCGAGATTAGCGACGCGATCTGGCAGCCGCTGATGCGGCGCAAGATCATTCCGGAAAATGCCATACCGTCGCGCTACAGCGACGTGTCGCGTGCCTTTGCCGGCGCGTCGGAGGATTATGACGCGCGGCTTGCCGCCTACACCGAAAGCCTGGGCGACAACGCGGCGCTGGCCGCCAAGCTAGGCATTGGCAAGGAGGTGATCGACAAGCTCGGGGCGGCGGCCAATGCCGCGCTGACCGCGGCCACTGCTGTCGCGCCCGGCATGAAGGACTTTCCCCTGACCAAGGCGACCGACATCTGCACGGCGATCACCGCGACCGTGGGCGGAGGGCTCGACGTCACCGCGACGGTGCTGAAAGACGGCAAGATCGATGCCACCAATGTTGAGAAGATCGCGAAAGGCGTGGTCGGCGTCGCGACCGGCTGGGTGACTGCCGGCTTCGACATCGCGATTCCCGGCACCACGACCGAGGACAAGGTGTCCCAGGAGATCGGCAAGGCGATCGGCAGCGGCATCAAGATCGGCCTGTCGGGGGTCGCGTTCGCCAGCAAGATCGCGCAGGGCGGCGATAAGGCGAAGGCTGCGGTGGAGGATTTCGCCAGCATCGTGGAGCAGTGCTGCGCCTGCGCCGGCTCGGCGATCTCGGTCGAGAAGGGGGTGGTCAACGACAAGCAGCTTGCCACCATCGGCACCAATGTCGGGCTCGCGATCCGCGGCTGCAACGAGCTACGCAACCTGGTTACCGCGGAAAAGCCCGAGGATGTGGCGAAGGCCCTGCAGGGCATGGTGAAGCTGGCGATCGATCGTGGCTCGCTCGAGTATCAGACCGTTCGCAAGGCCGCCCGCACCGCCGACATGTCGTCGGGGGAAAAGCAGTTCGACGCCACATTCACCCAGCCGGACGATACTGCGCGCCAGAAAGCCGGCACGGCGGCGGTGAGCGGCCTGAAAGTCGAGGACCTGCTGGCGATGGCGCAGACACTCACGCCCGATCAGCTCAAGGATAAATTCAAGAACGATCCGCAGATCAAGGACAACAAGAAGATCCAGGGGTTGATGGAAGCCGCCGCCAAGAAGCGCGACGAGGAGATGAAAGCGGCGGGAGACAACATGGCTGCCGAGGTGGAAGCGGATGACGCGGAATTCCGCAACCTGCTGAGTGCCAGCGAAAGCGGCGAAGGCGAGGATACGATTGAACGGCTGATCCTGGAGTTGAAGAAAGATCAGATGGTGCTTCAGCTCGCCGAGAACCTGGTCAGCATGCCGGCCGCGGCGGTGGCCGCGTTCCTGCCGCCCGCCTCGATCGCCACCTCGGCGGTGGCGCTGGTCGCCAGCCTGCGCAAGGCGGTGGTTCACGGCATGGCGTGGAAGGAATGGAATGAAAACACCGATGACGCGAAGGTTTCGATGAACAGCGTTCAGGCCGCGGCGATGGCGAATCGTGCCGGGC
>JASHVB010000031.1 GCA_030039695.1 Acetobacteraceae bacterium | reverse complement strand
GATGCAGGCCGAGCTTAAGGCGGTGCGCGCCGATGTTGCCGCCCTTACCGAAAAGGTCGATGGCATGGCCCAAACGCTGATCGACGTGCGAAGAGATGTTCGCAGCATGCAAGGCGAAGCGGCTACGCTTGGCGCGGCCGTCGCTGGTCACAGCCGCCGGCTTGAGCGGATCGAGAAGAAGCTGGATCTCACTCCCGCGTGACCTTGTGACGGTCTTTGCCAGCAAAAAACCTTGGCCTGCACTACGCTTCGGGCGCGGCAGCTTCGCTGAGCAGATTGAAGGCGTCTATGCGGCGATGAAGAGCGACACGGAAACAGGCGCCGATCCCGCCGCCATCCGGGATTTCCTGGCTTTCATTGCGGACGGACGAGATCGTTCGGCAATCGAGTTACAGGTGCTCTGCGTCCCCCGGCACCCTCTTGTGGCTGACAGACGTCAGGACTCCATCCCAGACGGAGTAGATTGGGTCAGAAAAGATATTATTCCCATCCAGATACCATGCGTAGCACATCTCTGTGCCGTGGTTGTAGGCGTTGAAGGACGCACATAACTTGCCATCTGGCGAGATCCGATACGTCCCCGCATCGGGGGACATTCCTGTCCTGATGTGAAAGGTCCCGTTGGGTGCGTAATAAACCATGTAGTCCCGATGCGTGGAGCTGGTGCCATACGAGGTCACGCCGGCTCCCATCATCCTTTTTATGTCCTCCCCGGTCAGCAAGTGCGCCGACGGCGGCACGCCGGGCGGCTGGGCGTGCGCTGCGAGCGCGATGCCGGCTATGGCGGTAAACACAAGCGCCCGGTACGACATTGGATCAGTCTCCCCTTTTTTGTACCTGATCCATAATGACACCGACGTTGCCCAATATCAATCATATCTAATACTCAACACAAAGGCCGATGCCAGGGCTTTGCAGACGTCAGGCGACGATTGCGCTTCGTGCAATACGTCGCGCATCCCTGATCAAAGGCTGCCCATCCGTGGACAAGGTGTGTGCGCACATATGGGCGCATTATTGCGGAGTTTTCTGCGCTTTGTCATCTTTCGTGTCCCCTGACTCGAAAGCGCGTGCTCTGTGACACACCGTGACCGAACCCGGTGCGCTTATTGTGGTGAGGTGGCGACAACACGTGATCACTTGCGGCCTGAATGCCTCTTTACGCCACCTCTACCAAGCAATCTCGTGACCGTGCCGGCATGCACGGGGTGCAATAATGGCGCATCGAATGACGACGCCGTGTTTCGCAACGAACTGAGCATTATGGCCGGTAGCTTCAGTGAAGCTGCGAAGGCAGCCGAGCGCATCGTGCCAAGTCTACGCGCTATCCGTCGTGCTAAACCAACATTATCACGTGCTAATCGGCGGTCGGCCCAGTTGCCTGCTGGATGCGATTTTGAACATTAGGTATCACGTGCTAAGGAGACGCCACGATGACAGGCTCATGTGGTCAGATGCACATGCACGGTCGCAGCGATGAGGTAAATTTGGCGCGGATTAGGAGCGATGGAGCTAATCTTTCATGAGCGTGTTGGGCTGAACGGACGGCGCATCAGCCCGTTCTCATGGCGAATCCGATATGCGTTCGCACACAAGGGGCTTGATCCAAAGGTGGTCCCGACGCGCTTCACCGATGTAGACCGTATCCGACGACTGAGCGGCCAGGACCTTGTTCCAATCATCGAAGACGAAGAACAGGTCGTGCATGACAGTTGGGCGATCGCGTGCCATTTGGAGGACCGATTTCCTGACCGGCCGTCCCTGTTCGGTGGGGCCATCGGTCGGGGCACCGCTCGGCTAGTGAATGTCTGGACCAATACCGTGCTGGGTCGGCAGATGCGGTGCCAGATCTACGCGGACTTCATCAGGTGTATCGATCCCGGCGACCGCGCCTATTTCCGCCGCTCGCGCGAGACACAGCTCGGCATGACGCTGGAGAACTACAGTGCTCAGCGTGAGCAGGCGCTTCCTGAATTTATCGAAACCTGTGAATGGCTGGAGCGCACACTCTCGGAACAGCCCTTTCTCGCGGGCGAAGTGCCTGCATATGTGGATTATCTGGTGTTCTCGGTATTTCAATGGGCGCGCGTTGGCAGCCCGCGAGAGGTGCTACCCGAGTCAACGAAGATGGACGCGCTGCATGACTGGCGGACACGCATGGTGGCGCTTTACGGGGGGTTGGGTGATCGTTTCCCGCGTTATCCTATGGGCGGCTCCAATTCTGATAAGGGTGAAGCCGCACCGGGAACCAAGTGAACGAATCGCCCACCGCATCGAGGCTGTTGCATAGCTATTGCGAATCGGCATTTGGCTGACGTTGGTTATGGGCTGGAGTGACAGACTGAGGTGGCATTTCACCTCCGGAGCGGCTTGTCACGGTCAAATCGTCGAGGTCTGTCCTTAAGGCGAAGGAGCTACCTTCCCTTGGGCTTCGGCTTCGACCTCCGCCGCTGGGTGAGGTCGGAGGCCGCAACCTCTTTCTCTTTTTGGTGCTCTTTGGATCGCGCAGAACCTTGCCATCACTGAAGTTGGCTTTTTACCCGTTGCCATATCAAACTCCTATGTGGAACGTGCCGGACACGCCGGCAAAACGGCGGTGGAAACCTGGCGACGTCTATCCGCAATGTGCCTGAGCGACCCCGAAAACGAGGGTCGACGATGGTCCTGACCGGCCGGCCAGGACACAGCGCCTGCCAGCTGCGATGGATGTATCGATGCGGTCAGCTACCGATGTTTCACTTGCCGTTGGCAGCCGGCATTTTCATGCTCGACGGATTTTCGTTGTCGGGAGTGTCCAGAAACTGGTGGGATCACGCGGCGATTGCGACAGCCGAGTCTGGGCGGCCGATGGGTTGGAACCTCTGACCGAAGCCACAACCAAGCGTCCCATTGTAAACTGCACAGCGGACTTGCAGCAGCAGGTCGGCGCCCCGCCGAGACCAGCGCATCTGCTGCGACTTGTTCATCCGGCGATTGATAAGGAAATTCGCCGTGCCCTCCGTCACCGCAGTCCCGACGCGCATGCCGGCGCGGTATCGAGCGGCATAGTTGACCAGCCGGGCGCTCTGGCTACGGAGGTATTGGTCGATCTCGTGAAGCGCATGCCACAGCTTTCCGGATGCCGCGCCTCGGGTTCGATGACCGCGCTCACCCTTGTAGAGATGCATGACTTTGCGGATGCGCTCGAAGGTCTTCTGGGCATTTTTGGCCTTGCCGTTCCAGATGCGCCAGTGCAGTCGCTCAACCTCCGCGACGATTGTGGCCTTGGCCTCGGTGCGACCCGGTTCGTCGGTGAGCAATCCGCTTGCCGCCAGCTTCGCGTGCTGCAGCCGCATGGCGATGTGGAACCAGTCCGCGATCGGCCGCGTGGTGACGCCGGCGTCGGCAAGAAGCGATCGCAGGCCGGGACAGCCGTCGGTGAACGCAGTCACCTTTGTGGCAGCGGTTTGGCCGACTGCCTCGAGGCTGCGGCGAATCTGAACCGCAAAGTCGGTGCCGGATCTGGCGACAGCACCGAAAACC
>JASHVB010000291.1 GCA_030039695.1 Acetobacteraceae bacterium | reverse complement strand
CCGCCGCGGCTCAACCCAACCTGACCGACTACTGCGGGTTGTCGGCATCAGCAACAATCAGGCCGATTCGATCCCCAACTGCCGAGTAGGTGGGGACGTTTCCGTCCCCACCCCTCACAGTCCCGTACGAGCACAATTCGTGCATACGGTTCCTCACGGGAGAGCTTCGCTCACAGCGGCGTATGGATGGACGATCTTGACCGGAGGCAGCGGGCGGCGTCTCAGGACTTCGTTCATGCGTGTCCACCGGACAGCGCTGTGTCGATCTCGCCGGGATAGCCATTTCCGCCAAATCCGCACGACCTGATAGGCGAACCAGCGCAATCGCCGACCGTTGCCACCGACGCCGTAGTAGGCGAAGTGGCCCCGCATCATCGCTGACAGGTAGGCATGCTGTTCGCGGATCGGTCGATGCCGGTTCTTCCGGCACCATTCACTCACCGCTGCCAGTGCACGGGCAAACCGGTCCTTGGCCGTCATCTGCCGAACCATGCTCCTGCCTCGCCGCGACCGTCCCCAGACGTGGGTCAGGCCGAGGAAGTCGAACGTGGTCCCACCCGTCTCCGGGTGGCGTGCGCCCTCTGTCCGCTTTGGGCGGAAGTCGATGAGGCGTGTCTTGTCGGGATGTAGCGTAAGCCCAAACCGCTCAAGACGCTTGCCCAGTACCGCCAGGACGCGTTGGGCATCGACGATGTTGTCGAATGCCATCACCGCGTCGTCAGCGAACCGGACAAGGGTGCAGTTCCCCGCGAGGCGCGGCCTCACCTGCGTCTCGAACCAGTCGTCCAGCACATAGTGCAGGAATATGTTCGATAAGCACGGCGAGACAACCCCACCTTGGGGAGTGCCCTCGGTCGTGCGGTGCAGGAGACCGTCTTCGACGGCCCCCGCATTGAGCCATTTATCGATCATCCGTCGGATGACGCCGTCTGTGACTCGTTGGTCGAGGAACGTCCGAAGGTGGCAGTGTGGAATCGAATCGAAATACTTGCGTATGTCGATCTCGAGCACCCAGTAGAGGCGCTTGGACCAGATCTCGTGCTGCAGGCTGCTGAGAGCCTGGTGAGCTGAGCGTCCGGGCCTGAAGCCGTACGAACATGACAGGAAGTCCTGTTCGTAGACATCCTCCAGCACCATCGTCACGGCGCGTTGCGCCACTTTGTCCTCGAAGGACGGAATCCCGAGCATTCGCTGCGATCCATCCGCTTTGGGGATGTATGCCCGTTGGACCGGCGGCGCATGATAGCGGCCGGACTTGATGCGCTCCAGCAGGTCAAGAAGATTGACCTCGAGGTTCGCTTCGTAGTCCGCCGCCGTGACACCGTCGACACCAGGAGCACCATCCTTGCGGGTGAGCCGATACGCCTCTCGCATCCAGTCCGGATCGATGACGTGGTGGAGCGAATAGAGCGCCGCCCCTCGTTTCGTCCTCGCCAAGTTGGCTATCCGTTGTCGGTTCGTGGACAGGTTCGTGGGGTCCAGAGTCCCCTCCCTTGTTTCGTTCCAACGGTTCTCTTCCCGTGACGCCTCCCTTCCCTCTCCCGGGTCCCAGCGAGCCCGGTTCCCCGATGTCACCGGTACTATGAAGGCGCTACGACTTCCCGCCTGCGCATGCCCGGTTCCTTATGGTTTCGGTTCCGGGTTCCACGTCCACCCCGTCTGCTTCGTGTTCGCCGCAGCGCTCCCGATTTGTGCCGAGGTCACTCGTCGGGCCTGGGACTGTTGTTCAACCGGTGTCCCTCGTGCCGGTGTTTTCCGTTCGTGGACGCGAGCGGGATCTCTCGTGTTTCCTGGCCATCCATCCCATGCCTCTGCCCGGCTCTCAGACCCCGGCCGGACCGACCGGACCTCGCCATTTGCGGTCCTGTCAGTGCTGCCCCCGGCTACCGACAAACCGAAGACTCCAGCGTGAACCTAATCTCGAGGCTCAACCCCGGGCTTTGGCATCCGCTGCCTACGCTTCACGAGCCGCGTTGCCGCTGCCCGTGCAAGGCTCGCTTCCGGCTGGCGGGCTGCGCCTTTGCCGGGAGGGTGTCGAACCCTCAGGATCGCTTCGAAAGGTTTCAGTCTACATCCATCCTCCTTTCCAGGACTTTTCACGACGCAAGCCGGATTTAGGCTAAACTCTCTCATCTGGGCCCGCCGGTTGCGAGCCAGCGGACGTGCCGGTCAAGCGTGTGCGGAGCATCCTTTGTCGCGAACAATACCGTGAAAAAACAGTGACCGCGGCCGTTCCCCTGTCGCCGTGTTGAGCGCAATTGGGCTTGACCAGTTGCCGGCACTCTCCTCGCTCATCGGTTTGACGAATTTCACGTTGCCCGCGCCGCCCAGCTGCTGCCTTGCGGTTTGGCCATTGTGTCCTCGGCGAGGCCCCCAACGCGGATTACAATTCTCTGGACTGTACCGGCGTAGTGATATTTTGCCCGATGTATCTTATTGAAATTATGAACGCATTACGACGAACCATGGAATGATTGAAAAACCTGTCGGAAAATGCCCGCGGCGTGCCCGCCCAATTTCTTGCACTGCGAGCAGCCGCGTCATGTGTAGCCAACGATGTCAGTGTTGCGGAAGGGGAGGAACGAAAGCCCACCCCTGCGCCGTGAGGTGAGCCTGGGCGACGGCGCAATCGGCGCGACTGAACAAGGCCTCTACGACGGCTCCTTGATAAGTAGCGATGATGCCCGCCGGGAATGCGTCCCACTTCACCGCTGGTCCGAACAGATCCGCGAACAGAGCTACCACCGTCTGCGCATCTGGCTCAGTAATCTCGTAGCAGGCGATGCCGGTATGAGTGGCGGTGCTTGTCAGGACGAAGAACGTCTTGGCCCAAGCTGGCGTGACAAGGGATGTGGCAATGATCGAGGCGAAGGTTAGCTTGCGCATCACTAGGATTCTCACCAGCACCCCGCCCAGTCCAGCACCCCGCCCAGTCCAGCACCTCGCCCAGTCGCGGCCTCGCCGGACCAGAAAACGCGCACCTTCCGCCAGCGAGTTAGCGCTGCGCTGGAGTTCGGTCGTCGTGGCCGCGGAAGGTCATCGCGGCGCCGGCATGATAGCGCACCGGATCGCCCCGCCACCAATAGAAAGGCGCGCCCGAGGGGACGGACGCGCCCAGGGTGAAGGCCTGGGGCTTGGGAGAAGGAAGGCCCTGGGTGTTACCTGTTACCTACACCCGGAACATCTCGTGCTTGCTTCGGCATGTCTCTAGCTCCCTGCCGTTTGTTGACGGGCATCGATCACCCCACCGGCGGCAGGTAACCTCATCGTGGACCGCACCACGGCGGGTATCCAGGGTGGCTTTGCTGTGTTCCCAGCGCCCCACGGCAGCCGTCATCACAGGTTCTCCGAACTGTCCTTTCTCACGGATGGCGGCCCGCTGCGGCCGCTCCACAAATAGCCTCCGCTGGCACGTCCACCAGCGACTCGAAAAATGGAGGTTGAAATGGCGAACCACGAGGGAGCGGCCCACCACAAGAAGGCCGCTGAGCACCACGAACATGCGGCCAAGCATCACACCGAAGCTGCAAAGCACCATGAGAATGACAACCACGAAGCGGCCGCGCATCATGCTCACGCTGCCGCCGGTCATGCCGTTCATGCCAAAGATCACGCCGACGAAGCAGCGAAACTTCACGCCGAGACGCACGCCAGCGTCTAGTTCCGGATGATCCTGGTCTGGCCGCTGGTCCTCGTGACCGGCGGCCAGCCTGTCTGATCGGGCCGCCTGCCGACTGGCTAGCCCTGGAACGTTGCGTATCGGGACCCGCCCGCGTCAAGCGGTTATGTTGTCGGAGTCCCCCCCTTTCGGCCCAAGATCCCGTGGGTTGTCTGCATAGTAGGCGAGCGTGTCATACTTGCGGGCAACCTCGAGCATACCCTCCCGAGATTCCTTGCTGGTCATCAGTTTGGCCAGGGCGCGAGCTTCCTCGGCCCGCTCACGCCAACGCGCCGCCGTAAACCTCTCGGGCATCGCTTCCTCCACCGCCCAGACTGAGGGGGCGCTTATGCCGCCAGTGACCAAAAAGACGTCCGCATCATGCCAGGTCGCGATTTGCACAATCGTTTCACGCCAATCGGTGGATGGCCATGCAGTGCCGTTTCTAGCTACCGCGGCGCCGCGCTGGGAAGGCGTGCAGCCGAACAGCCTAAGGCTTTATGCCATATGCTGAGGGCCGCGCGAATGCGGCATGCTGTATCGCATGAAGATCGTTACGGCCGCGCCGCTCGTGAGCGGGGTGATGATGTCGCATGTAGCGGGCGCCAAGGCGCAGACCCCGTATCAGATGCCTCCCACGACCCTGACATGCACGGGCGACCAGATCGTCTGGGTCAACACACGCTCGCACGTGTATCACTTCCGCGGCGAACGCTACTTCGGCAGCACGAAGTATGGGGGGTTCACATGTGACCACGCGGCCGACGCGGAGGGGGACCGGGCGACCTGAAACGGCCAATAGTTTCCTCGCCGATCAGCGCCACAACTCCCGCCGCAGCAGCGCTGGCCGTTTCACACCACATCTCACGCCAACATCTTCAGCGGCACGATCCGGCACCGCGGGTCATCTGGCTGCGTATAGCCGCACCGTGCCGAAGTTTTAGTTTCTAATAAATTCAGACCACAAACACGACCCGAAGAGACGGACGGGGCGACTATTGCTCGCTGTCGAAGACTGATAGATCCTGCAGCGACTCTGGCAGTTTCATCTCGCGTTCCACGGTCCAGTGCTTCGGGCCGTCGCCGGCGTAAGCGAGGCTGATGTAACGGCGCCGACCGTCATCCTGCGTGATCGGC
>JASHVB010000290.1 GCA_030039695.1 Acetobacteraceae bacterium | reverse complement strand
ATGTCCTCTACCGGCACCACGCGGGACACGACACCCTTGTTGCCGTGACGACCGGCCATCTTGTCGCCTGGCTGCAGCTTGCGCTTCACCGCGATGAAAACCTTCACCATCTTCATCACGCCGGGCGGCAACTCATCGCCACGCTGCAGCTTCTCTACCTTGGAGTCGAACCGCGCCTGCAGACGGCCGACGGCGGCATCGAACTCGCGCTTCAGCGTTTCGATCTCCGCCATCACCGCATCATCCTGCACGCCGATATGGCGCCATGAGCCCCGCGGGTGCTCGTTCAACACCTCCTCGTCGATCACCGTGCCTGCCTTGATGCCCTTGAACCCGCCGGACGCCTTGCGGCCCAGCAGTCTCTCGCGCAGCCGGTTGAGGAACGATCGCTCCTGGATCGCCTTCTCATCGTCGCGGTCTTTCGCCAGGCGTTCGATCTCGGCACGTTCGATCGCCATCGCGCGCTCGTCCTTGTCGACGCCACGACGCGAGAACACGCGCACGTCCACCACCGTCCCGGTCACGCCCGGCGGCAGCTTCAGCGACGTGTCGCGCACGTCGGAGGCCTTCTCGCCGAAGATCGCGCGCAGCAGCTTTTCTTCGGGTGTCATCGGGCTTTCGCCCTTCGGCGTAACCTTGCCGACCAGGATGTCGCCCGGGTTCACCTCCGCGCCGATATAGACAATGCCGGCCTCGTCGAGGTTCTTCAGCGCCTCTTCACCCACGTTCGGAATGTCGCGGGTTATCTCCTCCTGGCCCAGCTTGGTGTCACGTGCCATCACCTCGAATTCCTCGATATGGATGGAGGTGAACACGTCGTCGCGCGCGATGCGCTCGCTGATCAGGATGGAGTCCTCGAAGTTGTAGCCGTTCCACGGCATGAACGCGACAAGCACGTTCCGCCCCAGCGCTAGCTCACCCAGCTCCGTCGAAGGCCCATCGGCAATGATGTCACCCTCGTAGACCCGGTCGCCCACCTTCACCAGCGGACGCTGGTTGATGCAGGTGCTCTGATTCGAACGCTGGAACTTGCGCAGCCGGTAGATATCGACACCCTTCGTCGTGCCGTCATCGTTGGTTGCGCGCACCACGATGCGCGAACCGTCAATCTGGTCAACCATGCCGGCACGACGCGCAACAATCGTCGCACCACTGTCGCGCGCCACCGCCAGCTCCATGCCTGTCCCCACCAGCGGCGCATCCGCCTGGATCAGCGGCACCGCCTGGCGTTGCATGTTGGAACCCATCAGGGCGCGGTTGGCGTCGTCATTCTCCAGGAATGGGATCAGCGCCGCAGCGACCGAAACAAGCTGCTTCGGCGACACGTCGATCGCGTTAACCTGGTCAATCGGCACCAGGCGGAAATCGCCCTGCTTGCGCACCGAGATCAGATCCTCGGTCAGCCGGTCATTCTCATCGCGCGGTGCATCGGCCTGAGCGACGACCAGCTTCTCCTCTTCCATCGCGGAGAGGTACTTCCAGCCGTCCTGCACCTTGCCGTGCTCCACCAAGCGATACGGCGTCTCGATGAAGCCGTATTTGTTGACCTTGGCGTAAGTGGCCAATGAGTTGATCAGGCCGATGTTCGGACCTTCCGGCGTCTCGATCGGGCAGATGCGGCCATAGTGCGTCGGATGAACGTCGCGCACTTCGAACCCGGCGCGCTCGCGCGTGAGGCCGCCTGGACCCAGCGCGGAGAGGCGCCGCTTGTGCGTCACCTCCGACAGCGGGTTGGTCTGGTCCATGAACTGCGAAAGCTGCGATGAACCGAAGAACTCGCGCACCGCCGCGGCGGCCGGCTTGGCGTTGATCAGGTCGTGCGGCATGACCGTGTCGATATCGACCGACCCCATGCGCTCACGGATCGCGCGCTCCATGCGCAGCAGTCCGATGCGATACTGGTTCTCCATCAGCTCACCGACGGAACGGACCCGCCGATTGCCTAGGTTGTCGATGTCGTCGATCTGGCCGCGGCCGTCCTTCAGCTCGACCAGCGTCTTAACCGTGCGCAACAGATCTTCCTTGCGCAGGATCCGCACGGAGTCGGGCACCTCGCTCCCGGGAATCCCCAGCCGCATGTTCATTTTCACCCGACCGACGGCGGACAGATCGTAACGGTCGGCATCGAAGAACAGGCCGCGGAACAGGGCCTCGGCAGTTTCCGGCGTGGGCGGTTCACCGGGACGCATTACGCGGTAGATGTCGATCAGCGCGTCATCGCGGTTGGAGTTCTTGTCCACCACCAGCGTGTTGCGAATCCAGGGACCAGCCGACTGGTCGATCGCCAGCGTCGGCAGGCGGGTAATGCCGGCGTCTTCCAAACCGGCGAGCTTCGGCTCGGTCAATTCCTCGCCGGCCTCGGCGTAGATTTCGCCGGTCTCCAGATTGACCAGGTCCTCGGCCACGTAACGGCCCAGCGGGTCGGCACGGCCGACCAGCACTTCCTTTGTTTGTTCCGCAATGCGGCGCGCCTGGCGGGCGGTCAGCTTCGCCTCGGCTTCCGCGACCACGTCGCCGGTCGCAGCATCGACCAGCGGCTCGAGCAGCTTCACGCCGCGGAACGCATCCGGATCGAATGGCCGCGCCCAGCCCTTCGACGTGCGGTCGAATACCACCTGGCCATAGAAGTAGTTCAGGATCTCTTCCTGATCCATGCCGCGGATTTCGCCGAGCTCCAGCGGGTCGCCCTTTGGCTCGCGCTCGGCGCGCAGCCCCTCAGTGACCTTGCCTTCCAATGCATATAGCAACGTGGTGACCGGCAGCTTACGCTTACGGTCGATGCGGACGTAGACAAGGTCCTTGCTGTCGAATTCGAAATCCAGCCACGAGCCGCGATATGGAATGACCCGCGCAGCGAACAGATACTTGCCACTGCTGTGCGTCTTGCCCTTGTCGTGGTCGAAGAAAACACCCGGCGAGCGGTGCATCTGCGACACGATAACCCGCTCGGTGCCGTTGATGATGAACGTACCGTTGTCCGTCATCAGCGGCATGTCGCCCATGTAAACCGGCTGCTCCTTAATGTCGCGGATCGAGCGCGCGCCGGTGTCCTCGTCCACGTCCCACACGATCAGCCGCAGGATGACCTTCAGTGGTGCGGCATAGGTCATGCCGCGCTGGATGCACTCCTCAACGTCGTACTTGGGCTCTTCGAGTTCGTAATAGACGAATTCCAGCCGGCCACGGCCCGCGAAATCGTCGATCGGGAAGACGCCCTTGAACACCTCCTGCAGGCCGGTGTTGGTCCGGTTGTCAGGGTGGACGTTCATTTGCAGAAACGCCTCGTAGCTGGCGCGCTGCACATCGATCAGGTTTGGCATCGGGGCCACTTCGGGAATGCGGCCGAAGTGGCGGCGAATCCGCTTGCGCCCGGTAAATGACCTGCTGATCGCGTTCATTGATTGTCCTGCCTGGCTGTCGTTACGCACGTCTGCGGCCCCGTTTGCCCCGGCCGTCCGGGCTCACCTATCGCCGACAAAAGCGTGAGCGGGGCGGGAATCGCGCTGATTCCCCCCCGCTTCCAGACCCGGTCAGGGAGGCGGCCCGGCGACGCCGCGCCCCTGAACTTGGAGTATTCCGTCGTACTACTTGACCTCCACGGAGGCGCCCTGGTCTTCCAGCATCTTGCGCAGCTTGGCTGCCTCGTCCTTGTTGACGCCTTCCTTCACGGTTTTCGGCGCCCCTTCCACCGGTCCTTGGCTTCCTTCAGGCCGAGACCGGTGATTGTGCGGATCTCTTTGATCACGTTGATCTTCTTGTCGCCCGCCTTGGCGAGGATCACAGTGAATTCAGTCTGTTCCTCGACAGGCGCGGCGGCGGCGCCAGCGCCACCCGCCGCAGCAGGCGCGGCGGCGACCGCCACGGGCGCGGCGGCGGAGACACCCCACTTCTC
>JASHVB010000289.1 GCA_030039695.1 Acetobacteraceae bacterium | reverse complement strand
GGAGATGTTGGTGTCGCTGCTAGCCGATTTCCGCGTGGTGCAGCTCGGGCCAGGCCTCGCCGCCGCGGTGTGCGGCCGTATTCTCTCGGACCTCGGTGCCAGCGTTGCCTGCACTGATCTGCAGACCGCTACGCCGCTGCAGCGATATCTCAACCACCAGAAGGCGCATCTTGCTGACCCGGCAAAACACGCCGCACTGTCGGCGGCTGACCTCATCGTCGTTGAAGGCTCGCCCGCCGAGCTGCGTTCCGGTGGTCACGACGCGGCAACGCTGCGCCGGCTCAACGGGCGCGCGACGCTGGTCGCGATTTCTCCGTTCGGCCAGACGGGACCGCAGGCGGAGCAACCAGCGACCGACCTGACGTTGCTTTATGCCAGCGGCATTGCGCGGCTGCTGACCGGGCAGGTGGACGATCTGTCCGAGGCACCGATTCGGCCCGTAGGCGAGCAATCCGCGTTTGTCGGTGGGCTTGCCGCTGCCTGTGCCGGCATGCACGCAGCGCTTAGCCGCGCACCCGCGGAAATCGACGTGTCGAGGCACGAAGCGCTGGCGACGTTGGCCATGACCGAATTGGCCAACGCGGGCCTGACCGGCAAGACTCGGCCGCGCAAGCGAGTGGCAGACGGCAACGGCGCCACGGTCTGCATCCTGCCGGCGCGCGATGGTTATACGGCAATTTCGCCGCGCGAGGATCATCAGTGGGCTGCATGGCTGGAGGCGATGGGTTCGCCCGAATGGGGCCGAGATCCGCGCTTCACGACGAAGCGCGACCGGGTTGCCAATTGGGACGCGCTGCATGTGCTGATGTCGGAGTGGAGCCGCCAGCACGACAAACAATGGATAGCGAACACGGCACAGGCCGCGCGCGTGCCGAGCTTTCCGTTGCGCGAGCTGGTCGAACATTTTGCCTCGCCACAGCTTCAGCATCGCCGATTCTGGCGGATGGTTGAGATCGGCGGCAGGAACGTAAAGGCACCGGGGCCACCGTTCGGTGTCAGTGCGGGCTCGACAATGGTCCCAGGCGAGTCCCGCCAGGCTGAACCGCCGCGGCCGGCGCAGGAAATCTCGCTGCATGCGAGCGAAGCGAAGCAATCCCACCCGGGTGATGGCACGAACCCCGATGTGTTACCACTTTCCGGCGTGCGCGTGCTGGACTTCAGTTGGGTGATCGCCGGCCCGACGGCGACGCGTTATCTGGCGGCGATGGGTGCCGACGTCATCAAGATCGAAGCGCCCGGCCGCGGTGATCCCGGGCGAACGTCAGAACTGCACGCCGTACTTGGGCAACGGAAGCGCGGCATCGTGCTGGACCTGAAGCATCCGGCAGCAGTGGCGACGGTTCGTGCGCTGGCCGCGACTTGCGACGTGCTCGTGGAAAACTTTGCCACCGGCGTGATGGACCGGCTGGGCCTCGGTGCGGCGGCGCTGCGCGAGGTCAATCCCGACCTGGTTTACGTCTCAGCATCGGGGCTTGGCCGGACCGGGCCAGAGTCGCGGGCGGCTGCATATGGAACGCTGCTGCAATGCTATTCCGGATTCGCAGGATTGAACCGGCACCCAAACCTACCTCCGCGCGTTGGCTTCGCCTGGCTGGATCCAATGTGCGGGCTGATGATGGCACTCGGTGTTGCCGCGGCGTTGTGGCGGCGGGGGCGCGGCGAGGTGGTACGCATCGATTTCTCCATGATCGAGGCGATGCTGTGGACTCTGGCCAAGCCGCTGCTTGCGGCGCAGCTCGACGATCCGCCGAAGCCGCGCGGGAATGAGTCCTGCGTGTTTGCCCCGCACGGTGTGTATCGCTGCGCCGGGGACGACGCATGGCTAAGTCTGGCGGTGCGGAACGATGATGAATGGCGGCACGTGTGCGAGCTGGTGCCTGGACTTCGGGCGATGGTGAAGCTTACGTTCAGCGGCCGTGTCGAACACCGAGAGGTGATTGATGCGGCGCTGGGTGCCTGGCTCGCACAATGCAACGCATCCGTAGCGGAAACGGAACTGGTGCGCGCGGGCGTGCCAGCGGCCGCCCTCGCGTCGTCCGCTGATCTGGTGGCGAGCCCGCATCTGCGCGCGCGGGGCTTCTGGGAACCACATCGGCAAGGGGTGCTGCCGGGATTGCCCTGGCAGGCGAGTTTCGGCCGGATGTCCGGGCCGGCACCGGGGCTCGGTGCCGACACGGACATGGTGTTGCAGGAACTGCTGGGCCTCGACGGTGACGCGCTCACATCGTTGCATCGTGCCGGGGCACTCGGATGAGTGGCTGAGGCGTCGATGCGGCTATGCCGCCGCTGTCGTCTCGCTGTCCGGGTTCAGCCGATAGCCCCCATGCTCGGTCACCAGCAACAACGGATTGGCAGGGTTTGCCTCGATCTTTTGCCGCAGACGGTAGATGTGCGTTTCCAGCGTGTGTGTGGTCACGGCGGGATTATAGCCCCACACTTCATGCAGCAGGATCTGCCGGTCCACCGGACGCGCGTCCGAGCGATACAGGAACTTGAGGATCGCGGCTTCCTTGTCGGTCAGGCGGATCCGGCGGTTCTTTGCCGCGTCCTGCAGCAGCTTGCGCGATGGACGAAACGTGTACGGTCCAACCGAGAACACCGCTTCCTCGCTGCTCTCGAACAAGCGCAACTGCGCTCGCAGACGAGCCAGCAGTTCATTCGCGCGGAACGGCTTGGCGATGTAGTCGTTGGCGCCGGAGTCGAGACCGCGTACCACATCCGCCTCGCCATCGGCGCCGGTCAAGATGACCACGGGCATCTGGTGGCCTTGATGACGCAGCCTGGCGCAGTAATCGCGTCCATCGCCGTCTGGCAAACCGATATCGAGAATGATCGCGTCGAAGCGCGCGTCCTTGGTGTTGAGTGCAGCGTCCGCCGCCTCCAGGTTTGCCACCGTGACGACCGTGAAACCCGCGTCGACGCTGAGATGCTCGGCAAGGGTCTGACAGAGGTCTTCGTCATCTTCGACGATCAGAATGGGTCGCTTGGCTGACATGGCAGGTTTCCCCTCATGCTCCGGCGATTGCATAATAAGCACGTTCCGCGCGAATCGTGGCGAAAATCGGCCCGAGTGCGGTCGCTTTGTCGTGAAGGTGCACGAAATCTGCCGCAACTATTGTGCGTTTTATCAGATGATAATCACGGATGTGTGATCAGTTGCTATACTGCGAGGGGCAGCGCGGTACCAGGTTCAAAATTCCCCGCTGCGGTAAGCCTCATCCAACCGCTTTGCGTCTTCTGGCGTCGGCTGCTCCCACGCCCCGCCGCGGGTGCGCAATGCGCCGGTGAATTTTGGCGGCCGCTTTTCGTTGAAGGCGCGACGGCCTTCCTCGCCATCCGTTGTCACCTGGATCAGAAGATTGTTGATCAGGTTCTGCACATGCCACGCCTGGTCGGTCGGCAGGTCGCCGAAGCGCACAACGAATTCCTTCATCATGCGGACTGCCACCGGCGGCAAGGTGACGATATGACGTGCAATCTTCTCTGCCCGTTCCAGCAACTGAGCGTGCGGCACCACTTCATTGATCAGGCCGATGCGTAGCGCCTCCGCGGCGTCGAACGGATCATCGGTCAGCAGCATCTTCATCGCATCAATATAGCGAAGCTGCTTCACCAACAGGCTGGCACCCGGCCCATGGCCGAGCCAGCCTTGCGAAATCAGCGAAAACTTGAACCGTGCATGTTCTGCGCTGGCGATGCGGATGTCGGTGGACGATAGCAGAATGTACAGCCCCGCGCCGGCCGCCCAGCCGTTGATGGCGGCAATCACCGGCTTCCACACACGCGGATAGTGGTCGCCGAACCGCCCATCCACGCCGGTCCTCTGTCCATGGACCGTGCCGGCCAGCGGCCAGAAGATGCGCTGCGTGCGGAGGTATTCGCGCTCCTCCTCGGTGATGTTCTTGCGCGGCGCCAGATTGTGGCCGCCGCAGAAATGCCGGTCGCCGGCGCCGGTGAGAATGGCGCAGCGGATGTCGCGATCCTCCCAAAGGTCGATCCACGCGGCGGAAATCTCGTCCGACGTCGGCTTGTCGAGAATGTTCGCCTTGTCGGGATTGTTCAACGTGATGTAGGCGACCCCGTCGCGCTTTTCGTAGATGACGGCCAAGACGACCTCCCCGGGAAATAGGCTTCATCGTTAGCAGGAACGCTCATGCCGATGAATATGGGTTCCCAGGGATGTGGTTCTGCAGCAAACTGGATCGGTGCGCCCCTGTCGGCTAGGTTTTCCGCGGGCGGCAAGGAGTGCCGCAAGGGGAGGGCGACATCCATGCAGGCGGACTACGTCATCGTCGGCGCTGGCTCGGCTGGCTGCGTTCTGGCCAATCGGCTGACCGAGGATCCCAACAATCGCGTGGTGCTACTCGAGGCTGGCGGTCACGACCGGAACCCGCTGATCCACATTCCCGCTGGTTATCTGAAGCTGCTGGATCATCCGACGATCACCTGGGGTTTTCACGCCGAACCGGATCCCGGAACGAATGGCCGTGCCATACTGTACCCTCGAGGGCGTGTTCTGGGCGGATCGAGCTCTATTAACGGCCTGATTTATGTGCGCAGCCAGCCGGAGGACTACGATCATTGGGCCCAGCTCGGCAATCGCGGCTGGACCTGGGAAGACGTGTTCCCATTCTTCCGCAAGGCAGAGAACTGGGAAGGCGATGAAGACGAAGTGCACGCAAAAGGTGGCCCGCTGTTCACGTCGCGCACTGCTGATCAGCCACTCCTGTGCCGCGCGGCAATCGAAGCCGGCAAGCAGCTCGGCCTGGAATATCGCTCCGACGTAAACAATCTGCCACATGGCGCGGGTGACGGGATCGGCTGGGTGCAGCAGACGCGGGGCGGACGGCGCCGCGCCAGCACCGCGCGGGGCTATCTGCGCCCGGCGCTGCGGCGGGCGAACTTGCAGGTGATCACCAACGCGTTGGTCCACCGCGTCGAGTTTGATGGCAAGCGTGCCACCGGTGTTGCGTTTTCACGCGGCGGCGTGGAACAGCGGGTCGGTGCGGCACGTGAGGTGCTCCTGAGTGCCGGTGCGATCGGTTCGCCACATATCCTACAGTTGTCCGGCGTCGGCGATCCGGCTCATCTCGGTGGTATCGGGGTGGAAACGCAGCACGCGCTGCCCGGCGTCGGCAAGAACTTCCAGGACCACTTCCTCGCGCGCATCGCCGCCCGCGTCGTGGGCACCCAGACGTTGAACGAGAAGTCGCGAGGCCTGCCGTTCATGGGAGAGCTGATGCGTTACGTGTTCCTTGGCCAGGGGATCATGACTTACGCGGCCTCACTGGTTGCCGCATCGGTGAAGGTGCTGGAGGAATCGGCAACGCCAGATGTGCAGGCGATCTTCGCGCCCGGCAGCTACGCACCGGGTCCGGTGCGGAGGTTGGAGGACAAGCCGGGAATGACGATGGGAATGTGGCAGATGCGTCCACATAGCACCGGCTATGTCCAGGCGAAAACCAGCCGACCGGGCGATCCACCGGCGATCAATCCGCGCTATCTCAGCGAGGACCGTGATCGCCGCACGGCGATCGGTGGGCTCCGCTTTGTCCGCAAGTTGTTTGCCGCTCCGGCGCTGGCGAAATACATCGCGATGGAGACTCAGCCTGGCGCCGATGTGCAATCCGACGATGAGTTGCTGGATTATCTGCGGCAGAACGGGTCCACGGTGTTCCATGCGACCAGCACGTGCCGGATGGGGCCGGACCCAACGTCGGTTGTTGATAGCCGGC
>JASHVB010000288.1 GCA_030039695.1 Acetobacteraceae bacterium | reverse complement strand
GAACCAGCTCGTTGCGGCGTTCTAACGGCAGCATGCGGCGCGCATCGGTGAGTGGATGGATCAGAACCGTGGTGTCCTGGCGAGCCTCCACGATCTCATCCAGATAGCAGATTGCGCCGCCGCGGACGGCGCGCGTCAACGGACCGTCGTGCCATTCGGTGCGGCCGTCGACCAGCAGGTAGCGGCCGGCGAGATCGGCCGCCGTCATGTCCTCATGCGCGGCGACGGTGATCAGTGGGCGGCCCAGCCGCCAAGCCATGTGCTCGATGAATCGCGTCTTGCCACAGCCGGTTGGCCCTTTCAGCATCACGGGGAGGCGTTGCTGCCATGCCGCCTCGAAAACTGTCACTTCGTTGGCGACCGCTCGGTAGAACAGCTCCGCGGGCAGGCAGTAGTTTTCGATGTTCACGAACGGTGGTCCTGACCTGTGTCGAACACTCAAAGATTAGCGCCCGCCGTTTCAGCAGTCTAAGGTTCGTTCGCGTTCCCACTGGGTCAGGTGACGCGAAAAATCGTTCCATTCAAGATACTTCAGCCGAAGATAGGCGGCGACAAATTCCGGTCCGAGCCGGTCGCGCAGCGCGGTTGAGGTTTCAAATTCGCGCAGCGCGTCCAGCAGGTTGAGTGGCAGCCGCGCTGCATCCTTTGCCGTGTGACCGTCGGTGTACATGTTGATGTGAAGCGGTTCTCCGGGGTGATGGCCGGATTCCACGCCGTCGAGGCCGGCCGCCAGAATTGCGGCCTGCAACAGGTATGGATTGACGCTGCCGTCGGCCAGCCGCAGCTCGAACCGTCCGACTCCCGGGATCCGAATCATATGCGTGCGATTGTCGCCGGAGTAAGTTACGGCATTAGGCGACCAAGTGGCGCCGGACTGGGTTACTGGCGCGTTGATCCGCTTGTAGGAATTCACCGTGGGATTGAGCAGGGCACAAAGCGCGCCGGCATTGCTCATCAGTCCGCCGAGAAAGCTGTAGCCGAGTGGTGACAGGCCGAGCGCATCGGCAGGCGCGACGCAGACGTTGTCATCCCCCGACCAGAGCGAGATATGCGCGTGGCAGCCGTTGCCGGTGAGATGGGCGAAGGGCTTCGGCATGAACGTGGCGCGCAGCCCATGTTTTTCGGCGATGGAGCGCACCATGAACTTGAAGAACACGTGCCGGTCGGCGGTGGTCAGCGCATCCGCGTACTGCCAGTTCATCTCGAACTGGCCGTTCGCATCCTCATGGTCGTTCTGGTATGGGTGCCAACCCAATGCCAGCATTGCGTCGCAGATCTCGGTGATAATGTCATAGCGCCGCATCAGCGCCGAGGCATCGTAGCAGGGCTTGGGAGCCGCGTCTGCGGTGTCGCTGATCGCATTGCCTTGCGGCGTGATCAGAAAGAACTCGCATTCGACGCCGGTCTTCATGGTGTAGCCGAGCGAACCGGCCTGTGCCAGAACGCGCTTCAGGGTGTTACGCGGGGCCTGCGACACTGCCTGGCCGCACATCACGAGATCCGATGCAAGCCAGCCGACTTCCGGTTTCCAGGGAAGCTGAATCAAGCTGTCCGGGTCCGGCATTGCCAGCATGTCAGGATCGGAAGGCTGCATGTCGAAATAGGCGGCGAAGCCGGCAAAGCCCGCGCCGTCGCGATGCATGCCGTCGATCGCCGCAACAGGGACAAGCTTGGCGCGCTGTTGCCCGAGCAGGTCAACGAACGAGACCATGAAATACCGGATGCCCAACTCGCTTGCCTTGCGCGACAGGCAGTCGGTCCGGTCCACCGGCTCCAGCGCCATCGTGTCCATGCCGTCCCCTTCTCGTTCTTGGAATCCATGCCGGCTTGCGTTGGGGCCGGCGGTCTTCACATGCCGGGTTTGCCCGGATACCACTCCGTTCCGGCCAAGGGGATACGGGTCATCGCCGCCGCCTCCAGGGTCAGCGCGACCAGATCCTCCGGCTCCAGGTTATGCAGATGACGCTTGCCGCAGGCACGGGCGATTGCCTGTGCCTCCATTGTCATAACCGAAAGAAAATTGGCGAGACGGCGTCCACCGAGTTCCGGATCGAGGCGTGCCGCCAGTTCGGGATCCTGCGTGGTGATGCCCGCCGGGTCCCGGCCCTCATGCCAGTCGTCATAGGCACCTGCGGTCGTGCCAAGCTTTTGGTACTCCTCCTCCAGCGCCGGGCTGTTGTCGCCGAGCGCGATCAGCGCGGCCGTGCCAATGGCGACGGCATCGGCGCCAAGCGCCAGGGCCTTCGCCATGTCCGCGCCATTGCGGATGCCGCCGGAGATGATGAGTTGCACCTTGCGGTGCATGCCAAGGTCTTGCAACGCCTGCACGGCGGGGCGGATCGCCGCCAGAGTCGGCAGTCCGACATGTTCGATGAACACCTCTTGGGTGGCGGCGGTGCCACCTTGCATGCCATCCACAACCACGACGTCGGCGCCCGCTTTCACTGCCAGGGCCACGTCGTAATAGGGCCGACTGGCCCCCACCTTCACGTAAATCGGCTTTTCCCACGCAGTAATCTCGCGCAGTTCACCGATTTTGATGGCGAGGTCGTCCGGCCCGGTCCAATCGGGATGGCGGGACGCAGAGCGCTGGTCGATGCCTTCCGGCAGGCGACGCATCGCGGCAACCCGGGCGGTGATCTTCTGGCCTAGCAGCATTCCGCCGCCGCCCGGTTTTGCGCCCTGCCCTACGACAACTTCGATCGCATCGGCTCGGCGCAGATCCGTCGGGTTCATGCCGTAGCGGGACGGCAGGCACTGATAGACCAACGTCCGGGAATGCCCGCGTTCTTCCTCAGTCATGCCGCCATCGCCGGTTGTCGTGGACGTACCAACGAGGGTCGCGCCGCGGCCGAGCGCTTCCTTCGCCGGCCCGGAGAGCGCGCCGAAGCTCATGCCGGCGATGGTCACCGGTATCTTGAGTTCAATCGGCTGCTTGGCGAAGCGCGTGCCAAGCACGACGTTGGTGTCGCAGCGCTCGCGGTATCCTTCCAGCGGATAGCGTGAGATCGAAGCCCCGAGAAACAGCAGGTCGTCGAAATGCGGCAGCTTGCGCTTCGCCCCGCAGCCGCGAATGTCGTAGATGCCAGTGGCCGCGGCACGCTGAATTTCGGTGATGGTGTAGAGATCGAAGGTGGCCGACTGGCGCGGTGCCGTGCGGGGCGTTGGGGGAGTGGCGGTGTTCATGGCCACGTCAGTACGAACCGGCGTTATCGACATGGAAGTGATACAACCGCCGTGCCGAGCCGTAGAGCCGGAATTCTGAAGTAGCCAGATCGGCATATCCGGCACGTGTCAGCAGGTCCTCCAGGATGGCACGGTCTGCAATGCCCATCGCCTTGTTCTCGCAATCGGCGCCGAGGCCTTTCACGCCGCCGCGCACGAAAATTCGCGCCTCGTACAGGCTGTCGCCCAGCGCGTCGCCGGCATCGCCGCATACCACCAGATTGCCCTGCTGCGCCATGAAGGCACTCATGTGTCCGACTGAGCCGCGCACCACGATGTCGACGCCCTTCATTGAGATGCCGCAGCGGGCGCCGGCATTGCCGTCGATCACCAGCAAGCCGCCGCACCCGCTCGCGCCTGCCGCCATGCTGGCATCGCCCGCGATCCTGACTTCGCCCGACATCATGTTCTCGGCGACACCGGGGCCTGCGTTGCCGTTAATGAGAACGCGAGCGAGTGCGTTCATTCCGGCGGCATAGTATCCGACATGGCCTTCGATCGAGACGACGACCGGCGCGTTCAGACCCACCGCGACCGAATGTGCCCCGCGGGGATTGATCAGACGCCACCACATCCGATTGCTATCCGGCGACAGGCCGTGCAGCTCATTATGCAGGTCGCGCAGGGTCACCCGCGACAGGTCCACCATGATCGGATGCAGCGCTTCGTTCACGCCCGGTGCTCCCAGAAATAAACCCGCGCCGGCTCTGGTTCGAAGACGTACGCATCCCCGATGCCGGGCAGATCGACGAGTGTGCGATATTCGCTGCCGAAGGCGACATAGCCGTCGGTTTCGGCGATTACAGCAGGCTTGCAGGCGATCGGATCGCGCAAGACGCCGAACCCCGACTCGGTTCCAACGACGAACGTGTAGAACCCATCCAGATCGACCAGCGCTGCTTGCAGCGCCTCGTCCAGCTTGGCCCCCTGGTGCATGCGCCAGGTCAGATAACGCGCTGCCACTTCAGTGTCGTTATCGGTCTCGAAAGCGATCCGCTCGCGCTGCATCGCGCGTCGAACGCCGTTATGGTTGGACAATGAGCCATTATGCACGAGGCATTGGTCGGGACCAGTGCAGAAGGGATGGGCGCCGGCCGTGGTGACGGCTGACTCGGTCGCCATACGGGTATGTCCGATCGCGTGCGTCCCGCGCATATCCGCGAGGCCGAACCGGCCGGAAACCTCCGGCGGAAGGCCGACCCCTTTATAGAGTTCCATCCGCTGGCCAGAGGCCACCACGGTCACGTGTGGCGCCTGGGTTGCAAGACGATGCCGTACTTCCTGTTCCTGCCGCGTTGGGACGGTCAGCACGGTGTGGTCGCCATGCAAGGCAATCTGGAAGCTTTCGTCTTCGAGGCCAGTGGTCAGACTGCGGAGATCCGCTGGGTCCGGTCCACGCAGCGTCAGCTTGATGGCGCCCGGCCTGCCCTCGCCGTAGACAGCGAAGCCGGCACTGTCCGGGCCGCGGTCGGTCAGTGTCGCCAGCATCGCCGCCGTGAAGCGGCCGAGCGACGGCTGCAGCGCTGGATCTTTCAGGAACAGGCCAACAATGCCGCACATGACGTAACTTCCGACTGCGTGGAATCAACTCATGATGCGCTGCGCGTTCGGGCGGCGTCAACTTATAAGGACGGATTTTTCTTCTGAGGAAATCCAACCATCCTGCATCGCGCCCCTTCCGTGATGTCGCGGACCATAGGCTCTTCCATGAACTCGATAGCCTTGTGCCGTCGATAGAACCGCCGGCGGATGGCATCGTGTTTGCCATAGAATCCGTTGGTGGCCACGATGTTGACACTGCTGATGCGCTACGTCTCAACCATCAAACGCGGATGGCGACCGAGTTCCGGCAGTGTCAGGGCGACCACCGTTTGGATCCCATGATGCTGCATAGCGTCGCACATCGTTTGCCCGACCTGGCCCGCCACGGCATCCACACTCCACACGCTGTCGTGGTCATACTCGCGACCGGCCTAGGCATAACGTAGGTGTTTGTGCGGCAGTGTGATGCTGGCTTTCTCTGCGGGAACCCACCCCAAACCGTGCGGATGATTATTGTCGTCTGCTCTCCCGAAGCCGTCACTATGAGGAGCGGATCGCTGGCGCTGGATGCGCCCGGTGGTCAAGGTTCCGGTGTTATGGCCGGCCCATCCTAATCACGATGCCAAGCGCTCTGTCAGTACGACTGCCCAGCCCAGGCCAGTCGGTCACAACCGCTGCGCAGCGGACTAGGTTCGCATCCCATGCGCCAAAGTCCGATAACCACCACTCGCCGTCCTCGGTACTACTCAACGCCGCTAGTTTGCTAACTTTCAAAATATCACGCCAGCGCGGCTTTCGAACTTTTAACCCTCGGTCCACCGCCTCGCCGGGGCGTCGAGCTCCATCGTCCAGGTGCGGCGGCTTTGGGCCCACTCTCGTCCAATCGAATCCCGCCGTTCCGACCTTTTCTGGAGCAAAGAGACTGCGGCGGGGTCATCTTCCGTTGTTCACCGTTGCCCCGCCGCTTTTTTCTCCCGCAAACAGCATAACGAGCCAGAAGTGGTGGCCGTTGGCACGCGATGCTGTCACTTCATTGGACTGTCAGGACTGCATCCCAGACAGCAGGTGCACATTCATCCCGAGGACGTAGCCGACCGAGGTTGAACTGTCCCTTGCGGATCCGCAGCAGCGGTTCAATCCCTGCAATGGTAACCGCCGCGGCGTAGAACCGCTTGAACCCGAGCATCGGAGCGATCCTTGAATTCACGCCCCATGGTGCTGCTCGA
>JASHVB010000287.1 GCA_030039695.1 Acetobacteraceae bacterium | reverse complement strand
CGGATTGACGTCGCCAAACGCCCACTCATACGCCGGCAGCTGTCCATTCGGATGGAGGTAGTTATCTGACAGCATGAGCTCGAGCTGCTGCTTGGCGAAATCAGGGTCGACGAGAACCAGCGCAAGGCAGTGAAAGCCGAGGTCCCAGCTGGCATACCAGGGATACTCCCACTTGTCCGGCATGGAGATGACGTCGTTGTTGGCCATGTGGAACCATTCGGCGTTGCGCACGGTCCGGCCCGGCTCGCCGGAAAAGGGCGAGGCCCCATGCTCCTCTAGCCAGCGAGCTACGTCGTAGTGGTAGTACTGTTTGCTCCACAAAATCCCAGCCAGAGCTTGGCGGAAGATGCGACGCCCGTCCTCGTCAAGATCGGCCGGGAAGAGCGTATTGTAGAAGACATCGGCCTCGGCCCGGCGCCGCGTGAACGTTCGGTTGAAGCTGTCGTCGAAGGCCACGCCCGCGGCCGCGGCGGGACGCAATCGCAAGCGCACGCTTGCCGACCCACCGGCCGTGATCTCCAGCTGATAGTGCGCTGCCGCCTTGGTGCCGATCGCCGCCGGGTTAATGGCCTCCGCCCGCCCGTGTAACAAGAAATCATTGATCCCGTCTTTGACGAATCTGCTTGGATTCTCGCTGCCGAACAGGCGGCAATTATTGGTCTCGTTGTCGGTGAAAAGCAGTTCCGGTGCGCCTTCGCACTCGAGGCGCCAGACGCCGAGTTCCGGATGGCGGGCAGCGATGGCAGCGCCATCCGCCGTCAGCACGGGCTTCTCGACGCCCGGCTGCCCGGCCCATATGTTGCGGAACCATAACGTTGGCAGCAGGTGCAAATACGCCGGCTCAGGGCCACGGTTGTGCACTGTCAGCAGGATCAGAATGTCTTCCGCCGACGCCTTGGCATGCTCGGCGAAGACGTCGAAATAACGGTCGCCCTCGAAGATACCGGTGTCGATCAGTTCATATTCAAGCTCCTGACGCGAGCGCGTCGCGTTGACCCGGACCAGGTCGTCGTAAGGGAACGCGCGCTGCGGGTATTTGTAGAGGTATTTGCCGTAAGAATGGGTGGGCGTAGCATCAAGGTAGAAATAATACTCCTTGACGTCCTCGCCATGATTGCCTTCGCCATTGGTTAACCCGAAGGCACGCTCCTTGAGGATTGGATCGGCTCCATTCCACAGCGCGAGCGAAAAGCACAGCCGCTGCTTCTCGTCACAGAGGCCGGCAAGTCCGTCCTCGCCCCAACGATAAGCGCGGCTACGCGCATGGTCATGCGGGAAGTAGTCCCAGGCCGTACCGCCCTCACTGTAGTCCTCTCGGACCGTTCCCCATTGCCGCTCGCTGAGATAGGGGCCCCATTTGCGCCAGGGCGCGGTGCCCTCGCGTGCCTCTCTCAGGCGAGCATGCTCGCTCGTTGTCTTCTCTGATGTCATCGAATCAGCGGCTTCTTCCAGAGATCACGCCCAAGTCGCAGTTGAACGGCAGCCACCCGAGAGCGGCGATAACGACCGGGCAGGCGAAAGCTCAATTGACGTTCCCCTTTGCTGTCGATTATCATTCCTGTACCAATATGACGGCCGCCGCCAAGGCGCTTCGTGTCGGCGATGGCCGCCTTGTCAAAACAGGCAATCCGCGTCGCGAGTGCATCGATGAAAGCGTCAGGCTCCGGGCCAGCCAATGCCCGGTTCACGTACCCATAGAGCTCCGCGACGTCGCCGCGAATATCGTCGGCGCTAAACAGCACGTCGAGCGCGCGCCCCCGGCCGATGAGCTGCGGAAGTCGCGCCATCGGACCGCCGCCGGGAACGAGGCCGGCGCGAACCTCCCATGGCACCAAAATCGCTCCTTCCGGGCTGGCGAAACGCGTATCCCTCGCGAGCGCGACTCCGCTTCCGACTCCGGTGGCGCGGCCGCAGATCGCCGCGATCGGTACCACCCGAGCGCGCCTGATCCGCACGAGCAAATCGGGCAGCGCCGGCAAACCCGTTGCGCTAGACAGGATGTTGGTCGAGTCCTCGAGCTTCGCGCGGAAATCATAGTGCGTGATGAAGGAGCTCTCGACCGCGCTGTCGAACACGACGACCCGGACGCGATCGTCGCTCTCGAGCGCGGTGACGATCTCATTCGGCTGCGGGATGCTCCTCAGGCCAAAGAGGTTGAGGCGCGGGTGCTCAAAGGTAATGCCCCAATAAAACGGCGAGTGTCTTTCGAGACGGACGCGTTTCGCCGGTTTGGGGCTGCCCATTCATACCTCCCCGCGCAAGTCTTGGAAGCGTGATCCCTGACGATTCTGGCTGCCAGAACGAAGCGACGAGCTTTCAGCCTTGGTGACCAAGCCGCGTTTGTCCATTATTGGCCCTCCAACATTGTCGGTCTTTTCGGATCGCACCTCAGTTTGCAAAATCGTACACGCAGATGCGCCCCGCGCTCGGCCATCCAGTCATATAACCCAGGCCCGTCCTGCCCGGGCATCCGCAGGTCACACAACGCCAGGTCGTAGTCGCGCTGCGCCAGCGGCACCTGCGCCGATCCGCCGCTGACCGTCACCTCAAAGCGATACCCCAGCCTCTGCAGCATTTCCCCCAATGGGCGCCCCATCAATCGGATCGACGAACTGATGCCCAGGCAAGTGTCGACATCACCCTGATCCTACGGTCGGTTCCTCCGTTCAATTACCTTGTACCGATGAGCACGCTTGATCGAGGCTTTTTTTGGTAGCCTGACCAGGCGTGCTCATCGGTACCAGGTAATCGAAAGCGGTACCGCACGCTCACGCATTTCTGCCAGCAAGGAGCCGATCCCCGGCTCGTTGTCGACGACCAGCGTGGTCCCCGCGGGTGGCGCCAGCCTCTGCTGCACGCCAACCTTGTCATTTGAGTCAGGCGGCTGCGATGCCTCGGGGGCCAGCCGCAGACGCATCACAAATCATGCGCCCTCACCGTCGGACGGCGCCAGGATGAGCAGCCCGCCACGCACCGCAACGCCTCCGCGCGACGCCGCGAGCCCGATACCGGTGCCCGAGCCACCCGGCTTGGTCGTGAAGAACCGATCGAACGTATGCGGACGAATGGAATCGGGAACTCCAGGGCCGTTGTCGGCAACTTGGAGCCGCCGTCGCGGTCATGGGTTGACGCGGCCGTCCCTCCCCCTGCTAGTGCCCAGCGCGCCAGCGCGTCGACCCCGTCAGAGCTTCGTTGACCCGCGGGCCAGTAGCTTCCACTCGCCACCTTGCTTTTGCCAGACCATTAGGATGTGGAGGTTCGTGGTGGATTTCTTGCCGTCGGGAATAGTCTCGCTCTCCGCAACCCAGTGGAAACGTACGATCGCCGCGTCGCCCACTACTCGGATCCATGGGTCCTTGTATTCAAGCGATAGGAATTTCGTTTTGTTTGAAGTGGCATTCTTGATGAATGTGGTCTTGTCTTCGATGTGGCCGTCTGAGTGACTGTAACTCAGCTCGTCAGCAACGAGTGCGGCCAGCCCGTCTGCGTCACGAGCGAACTGAGCATCGCGAAATGCTTCGAGGCGCTTCATCACGGCTTCCTCGTCGGACGACGCCGCCTGAGTTGCTCTCGGTTGCAGCAGACTAATGGCAGCCAGGCAAATCGCGGCCGACTGCACAGTTAGATGACGGCGGCCGATGCTCATCATATTTCCTCCACGGGTTTCACATGATAGCCTGAACAGATAGACCTTATCCCTAGTCGGAGCCCGCGGCCAATCCGCCTTGCGGCCGGGGCTCGCAGCGCCACCCGCTTTGCGAGGCGCGACCCTTGTCGAGCCCGCGACAACGGCCCGCGGGACCGTGATGGGAGCATTATGCAACGTCTGGCGTTCATTCGTGGGCGATGCTGCCATCCATGACGCTACTCTCTACCGAGAGGCATCAGGTTTTCCATTTCTCCGCCGGGCCCGAATGGTAACCGCTGAGCGTCGCAACACCTCAGCCTGATGCATTGGCGACATCGCGTGTGTTGTCGCGCGCACCTTGCGCATCCGCATGCCGCAGGGCACTGCGATCCGATCGATCAGCCTCCGTTCTTTAACCGGCCACCGAGCTTGGCGCAACGTCAGCCGGTGTATATACTAGAATTCTGGCAGCGCTGAGGAACATGTCCATGGCTCCCAACAACATGAAAGCGCACATCACCGAGGCACCGGGCTTCCTGGCCGCGCTCGATCAAAGTGGCGGGTCGACCCCTGGGGCATTGCGCCTCTATGGAATCCCGGAGAGCGCCTATAGCGGTGAGGCTGAGATGTTCACCCTTATGCATGAGATGCGGGTGCGGGTGATGACGGCTCCGGCCTTCACCGGCGAGAAGGTGATCGGCGCGATCCTGTTCGAACGTACGATGGACGGTGAGGTTCAGGGCAGGCCGACTCCCTCCTACCTCTGGGAGGACCGAGGGTGCGTGCCTTTCCTCAAGGTCGACAAGGGGCTGGAGGTGGAATCCGACGGCGTCAGCCTCATGAAGCCAATCCCGGGACTCGACACGCTGCTCGGCCGAGCGGTCAAGCTCGGTGTCTTCGGCACCAAAATGCGTTCGACGATCAACCTGCCATCCCCCAGCGGTATCACAGCGATCGTCAAGCAACAGTTCGAGATAGGGGCACAGATCGCGAAGCACGGGCTGATCCCTATTCTTGAGCCTGAGGTGCTCATCAAGAGCCCCGACAAGCCGAAAGCCGAGGCTCTCCTGAAGGACGCGCTTGGCCGGCATCTCGATGCACTGCCGCCGGACCAGCAGGTGATGCTGAAGCTGACGATCCCGGACGTTCCCGACCTCTACAAGGACCTGATCGCCCATGAGCGCGTGGTTCGCGTCGTCGCCTTGTCGGGAGGCTATACTCGCGCCGATGCCTGCCAGCGCCTAGCCCGCAACCATGGCATGATCGCAAGCTTCTCGCGCGCGCTGCTAGAGGAGCTGCGGTCGTCGATGAGCGAAGCGGCGTTCAACGCAGCACTGGCACAGGCCATCGACGAAATCTACACCGCGTCGACCGTGAAGGTATGACGGGGCGAACTCGCCCCGCCCGCAAGAGCCGGGCCACCCGTCCGCTTGCCTGGCCTGCCCCCGGGCCATCCCGCCCTACGCCAACAAACTTCTGGTAGGTAGCCCTCCAAGTGGCAATGCGATACGGCGAATCGAGGGACAGCGATGAGCGAGAACCAAATCCGCTTCGACGACGGAGCAAGCTACGAGCGTATGATGGGGGTTTGGAGCCGTCTTGCTGGGAAAGTATTCCTCGACTGGCTGATGCCGAGTCCTGGCCTCCGCTGGGTCGACGTCGGCTGTGGCAACGGCGCGTTCACCGAGGTGCTGGTGGAACGTTGCGCACCTGTGGAGGTCTATGGAGTTGATCCCTCCCAAGGTCAGCTCAGCTTCGCCCGCTCACGCCACACTGCCGGTATCGCGCAGTTCCAGCAGGGCAACGCTATGGCGCTGCCATTCGACGATGACAGCTTTGATGCCGCAGTTATGGCGCTGGTAATCTTCTTCGTTCCAGAGCCAAGTCAAGGCGTGGCAGAGATGAAGCGTGTCGTAAAACCTGGTGGTACGATCTCCGCCTATGCATGGGACCTGTTGGAGCCAGGCGGATTTCCGATGGGTCCGATGCAAGAGGAGCTTCGGGCGATCGGCCGCACGCCGATGCTGCCGCCGCGTCCAGAGGTGTCGCGAATGGACAACTTACGCGCCCTGTGGGCAAACGCTGGTCTGACCGACGTCGCGACACGCGAGATCACCGTTGCCCGTACATTCGATGACTTCGAAGATGTGTGGGCGTCAGTGCAAATTGCCGTCAGCATGGCACAATCAATTCGTGAGATGAGC
Organism: Acetobacteraceae bacterium; assembly: GCA_030039695.1. Next base: position 6,005 of record JASHVB010000287.1, on the reverse strand, counting down.
CTTGACGAGAATGCTCAGTTTAGGGATCGCCTGCGCTCACGCCTGCCCGCTGACGCCTCGGGTCGCATCACTTACACATCACGGGCCAACGCCGTGACTGGTCGCGTGCCTTCCTGATCTTCACTGTCATTGGAATCGGGGCTTTTGGGGTCACGGTGCAGACGCGCGGTTCTCAGTCGCGAGCGAAGCCGGCGGATTGACCTCGCAGCGACGTGCCAGGTCGAAATTCTGGATTAACTGCAGCCTGAAACGCGGGTTGGAGGCCTGATGGGATGACGCCGCGGCGCATCGACGCTGGGAGGTCGATCTCCGGCCGAGCCTCGCCCCGTTCGCCCGGCCTGGCGGCTACGCCAACCTGCCCGGCTCGGCGGATCGTGAACAGGTGGCTCGGGCTTATGGCAGCTACGACGCCCAGCTCCGGCTCGTCAAAAGCCGCTTCGATCCCAAAGCCTCTTCGCGTCCGGCATCCTACCGTCGGCGGGGTGATCCTGCCCGGTTACGTTTGAAATGCATCCCCTCGCGAGCTGCAATCGAACCGTAATCCGCTAGTCGCAGACTGCGGCTTTCTCACTCCCTACCCAGAGGATCGCTTGATGACATCGCTTCTGGCCAAGCATCGAACGGCGGCCGGCACCCTCGAGAGCCCCGACCAGGCCACAGTGGATCAGGTACTTTCCCGCATCGCGGCGCTCGCGCCGATGGTCGCGCGGCGCGCTCCCGACATCGAGCAAGATCGGCGACTGCCAGCAGAAATCGTTTCCGCTCTCAGGTCGGCACGGATCTACGGCATGCTTGTACCTCGGCGTTATGGCGGCCTTGAGCTTGACCCGCTGAACGCGTTTCGCGCGATCGCGGCCCTGGCCAAACTCGATGGCTCGGTCGGCTGGAACGCCATGATTGGCCACATCGGGGCCCTGATGCCGTTCCTGGCGGGCCGGGCCTTGTGCGAGAAAATCTACCAGGACGGAAGGGATCACATCGTTGCCGGTTCGGGTCAGCCGGTCGGCACGGCCGAGCGAGTTCCCGGCGGATGGCGGGTTACTGGCTCATGGCCGTTTGCCAGCGGGTGTCAAAACGCCGAGTGGATCGCGGGCACCAGCGTCATGATGGAGGGCGGCTTCCCCATCGACGCTTCGCACGGATCCGGCCCGATGATCCGCACCTGTCTCATGCCGGCGGAGCAGTGGGAGATCCGGGACACCTGGCACACATTCGGCCTCAGGGGCACCGGCAGCCACCATGTTGCGTTGACGGATGTGTTTGTTCCCGACGGGAACATTTTGGAGTTTCCGTTCGGAGACTCGTTCGCGCCTGATCTCGTCTTCGGCAAGTTCCCCGAGCTCGTCATACTGGCGCATGCCGCTCTCGCCGTGGGGATAGCCGAGGGCGCCATCGAGGACCTGGTCGAACTGGCCGGCGCCGGCGTCAAACAACTGTTCATGACCGCTGCGCTGGTGGAGACCGAGCGTTTCAAAGAGGGCCTGGCTCGGTTCGACGCCGAGCTGATGGCGGCACGCGCGCTGCTGGAGGCGCAGATCACCCGCGTTTGGCAAAATCCCGAGCGGTCGACGGCGAAGGAATTGACCCGCGTGTCGGAGCAATTGCAAGCGGCCGTCTGGATCACTGCGGCCTCTGTCCGCGTCGCTGAAGGCTGCTTTGAACTCGCTGGAAGCAGGGCGGTGTACGAGACCTCGTCGCTGCAACGCAGAGTGCGGGATCTTCGTGTCGCGGCCCAACACGTGGCGGTCCATCCGCGCCACTACGTTACGGCGGGAGCCGCGGTGCTCGCGCGCCTGTCATGTGAGCATGTATCGTAATACCCAACCATGGAGGGCATGCAGATGATCCACCACGTATCGATCCCGGCACGTGAGCCGCAGCGCGTAGCCGAGGTGCTGGCCGAACTGATGAACGGCACGTGGTCTCCGTTCGGCCCGCTTGAGGGCGCGTTCATGGCGACGAGCGGAGACGCGAACGGCACGATGATCGAGGTCTATCCGGAGTGCGCGACGCTCAATATACCGGACCGTGACGATCAGGTGGTTTTTGCCGAGAATGCGGCGCCGCCGCAAACCTGGCCGTTCCACGTTTTGCTGTCGGTGCCGCGCGAGGCGGAAGCCGTCGAGCAGATTGGTGCTCGCGAAGGCTGGCGCGCCAAGACCTTTGGCCGCGGCATGCGGGGGCACAAGCCGTTCTTCCACGTCATCGAGTTCTGGCTGGAAAACCGGCTGATGATCGAGGTCGCAACACCAGCCATGGTGCAGGAATATCTTGACTTCCTGAAGGGCGCCCAAACCGTGATGATCAGCGACCCCGAGTCTGCTCGCTTGATGCGGGCGACCCATCTGAATGAGCCCGCGAAAAGTCAGTTTGCCTCCACGTAAGGGGCAAGCCGCAGAAGCGGGCCATCATTAGCGCGAAAGGGCGCACACGCGCACCGAAGCGGTTCGCCCCGCGGATGGATCAGTCATTTCGCGCCGGAGACGGGAGCGGCGACGTCTGGGCTGGTCCACCAATCCACGAATTCCGGGCATTCGGCTGAGCGTCGCGAAACGAGTACTGCGAATGCCGGGGCGCCTGGCCATGGGTCATGCGTGGCGCGAAGCATCATAGGGCCGGTCGGAGCTATGTTGGGCGTTTATCGTTCTCTGTATGCATGCGATAAATCCCGACCGGGTCGTCCGCCACATAATTTACCGACCGAAGACGATCGACCAGGCACCTGCATGCGCAGACCGAAACGTGGGGACCGCATCAAGTTCATGTAACGTCGAAATACGTATTACTTGATATTGAACTGTAAATATTTTATGGCGTTGCTACAATTGTGTTCGTATTCTCGACGGCGGCGGCTTTGGCAACGACACCCACCAATCCCACCTGTGCCACGGACGGTGTCAGTCCATCATCCCAATCGAATCACCGGCAACTTTTGCAGGAGCCTGGTTACAATGTCGGTACTGGAGTTGGACGCGCCGCCGATGGTCCCGAAACGACCACACGCGTGACAATGTCAATTGCGGCCGGCCGAGCGCATTCAGGTCGGCACCGGCGTCTTCGTTGATCCTCACCGACCGGCTGCTTGTGCCGTAAGCCTCGCTGATCACGGCGTTTGTGTTCATTATTCCCGGCGTTCTGGTCCACGTCGCACCGTCGAGAAGGCATTATCACAGAGGTGATCGACACCAAGGGAAACGTCCCATGCGCCCCTCAAACGACCACAGCCGATCCCTCATCCCGTTTGCATACGATACCGCGGTCGTCGCCGTGCTGTCCGTGGTGCCGCAAATACAAGAAATCCGGGTCCGAACGTGGCTGCAAGGTGAAACGGGCCACCGCATTTAGCATCGGTGCGACGCCACCCTCGCGACGCCACGATGCGGGCCAGCTGATGGTGCAGTTTATCCTCCCCGCTTGCGATGAACGAGTCCATGGATGTAGGACATCTTGTCCACAACCTTCTGCGGTATCACAAACGGGTAAAGGTCCGGCTGGCCCATGGATCGATTGAGGCAGTTGACCGCATAGGTCAGGGGCAGCCACGCATCGACAAGCCCGTGGACGCTCCTGACGCGATAAGGGTCGAATGATATCTCGGTTCCAAGCGTAGGATCATCGACGATGTCTGGATCAACCCTAATGCCGAACGCCCCGGCGATTTCGAGTGTGTCGACGATATGCAGATAATGTGCCCAGGTCTCTGCCCAATCCTCCCAGGGGTGCATGGTAGCGTAGGAACTCACGAAGCACTCCTGCCACCCCACTGGGGCACCCTTCTCATAGTGCCGCGACAACGCCTTGCCATAGTCAGCACGCTCGTCACCGAATACAGCCCGGAATGCTTCGGTTTCAGCACTGTCTCGAACCAGTTTGTCCCAATAATAGTGCCCGACCTCGTGTCGGAAGTGACCGAGGAGAGTCCGATAGAGTTCTCCCATCGATGAACGAGCCGACTCCCGAGTCACATCGTCGGCTTCTCCCAACGAAATTGTAATGACGCCATTGTTGTGACCAGTCATGACTTTTGGGCCGCTGGGAGGATCCGCGAGAAAATCGAACACCAGTGGCTCCGGATCGCCGCTGGCCGGAGTTGGCAGCGGTAGTTTCAGCTTGATCAGAGAGTAGAACAGCCGACGCTTGGCTCCCTCGATCCTCTGCCAATTACGATGGTTCTCGGGAGTGGAGATGTCAGGGATAGTGCGGTTGTGCCGGCAGGCACGGCAGTAAGGCTCGCCTGCCTCGGCATCTACCATCCAGTTGCAGGCGTTCTGCTCCCAATTGACGCAGAATCGGTGTCGGAACTGCGGGTTGGTGAGCGCGATCCAATTTAGACCATCGGGCTCCACAGCGCTGAGCTGGCCAACCTCGGGTAGATAGCCAAGACGGTGACCACACTTCTCGCAAGTGGTATTCTCGAAATACAAGACCTGCTCGCAGCTTTGGCATTTGAATAACTTCATCGACCCTCTCCCGATTGTCGGGGACAATCGCGTTTACACCTTCGCGGAAAGCGGCATCGCCGGCGCGAGCGCCCCATGTGCACCGCAATTCCACAGCGGTGACAGTCCGTTTGTCGAATGCTAAGGGAATTCCGACCATTGCCGACAGTGACCTGCGATGTCGTCCCGCCGAAAACCGCCGGAGAACTGCTCGTTCACGGAGTTGCTGCCACGAGTAATTGAAATCCACCGGCGGAAGATTCCGGATATTGCGGCAATACCGGAATTCCCGAGACCTTGCGTCCGGCAGTCCGAGGGTCGTCCTCAGGGGGGGTCCGATATCCGGTGACCAACCTCGCGGCAACGTGTGCAGCCAAAATCTCACTTTAGCGGCAACGCGCGCAAGGAGATTCCGGGATTAACGCCGGAAAGACGGCATCGCACACATTCCGGTCCTCGGTTGCTCGCGACAAGAATACAATCGCTCCCTTGCACTGGCGGTCGTAGTCAGACTCACTCCCGCACTCTAGAATAAGCTGAATTTGCCCAGATTGGGTGACTCCAATTTTGCGATCGTGTCCAGTATTGGCGGACCTCCAGCATTACGAATTGCGCAGCCAGGCGCTGTTGATTCGCATCTGGCCGTGGCCTCTTTAGCGGGCAATCCGTGATAGGCGCCTCCAAGCACGCATTGACAAACTCATGCCATGGCCTGGGGCAGCGGCACAGCCCCGCTGATCGCGGACCTTGCCTAAGGGGCGCGGAACTCCCTTCCGACGTATCCGACTATGAGGGTCGGCAGCATAGGGAAGGCGATGCCGGTGGGCCAATCTCTGCATGCACAATTGTCGATAGCGGGTGATCTCTCGGAGATAGCTGGGTGATCATCTCCGCACACCGCCAACACCAACCTTCGCATCAAACCGTGGCCAACGCCTTCAATGCACCGTGCGCATATCCACCAGGTTTTCTCGGTTCAGGTCGAACACGACCTTGTCGCCGGAAACCTCACCGATGACGCCGGAGTATACGTAAACCACCGCATTATTGGTCACCTCGAAAGTGACAGACAGCCCGGAGGGATGGCCGAAATCCCGGCAGAACTCCGCAAGATCGTATATAATCTGTCCGTCCAATTCCGACCAGCCCCGCATGAAAGCTCCTGCTGTCAATGGTTATATCCGTCCTCATGATTTGCCGGCCCCCTCGCCTCCGAGACCGAAGGGATCGGCGGCGTGCGATAGCCTCTGGTCCTGCGCAATCCAAGCCTGCGCTTCGGGTTCGGTGACGAATCCTAGTACTGTTTGACGGACTCCGCTGCTGGTGACGATATGCACGTCGAAACCAGTGCCGTCGGCCCGTGCTGCGATGTGGTATTTGTCCACTGAGGAGCCTCCAGACGGCCGAACCTGCTAGTGTACACCGCCGCCGGCCCTATTTAAAGGCCGCGTTGCCGGCGCCATAAGTTGTTAGACCCACACACATAACATACATGCCACGCCGGGGAGGCAGCCGCCACCTTCGATCAGACGACCACCCGAACCGCTCGGCAAAGAGTGATCGAAA
>JASHVB010000286.1 GCA_030039695.1 Acetobacteraceae bacterium | reverse complement strand
CCGACCTACGCCGGGAAACCGTACGACAACGTGCTCGATCTGGAGTTGATCGCGACCCCACCCGAGCACTCGGAGGATGCCGGTGGTTTCTTCCCGGTCAGCGCGATCTTTGCGATCGAGGGGGGCACCCCGCTCGCCGGGGTGCGTGTCCGCGGCTCGGGGAACGCGATTACGTTGCGGCAGATGCCGGGTGCGGCTCAGGCCGAGATCCAGGTCAATGACTGCGCGAAGTGCGTGGGGGCAAAATTCGCGCCTGCCGGCAGCACAGTACAACCGGCGCCGAATGTCGTCCGCGAGGAGGACCTTCCGAAACCGCTGCGCATCATCAACGAGACCGACGGCATCCGTGGCACCGAGCATGATCCGAACCGGCTCACCTTAATCGTCGATAAAAATAACACCATCCTGGAGGCGTTTTGGGAGTAACGACGCTCTGTCAGGCAACGCCGCCGGTGCTTCGGACGCCAGGTATGACAGCGCGACGCGGGGCCGCACGCCGTCAGCGCGGGAAGGGGGGATCGCGGCCTGGGTCGCTCGCGCGGCGGACAGACGGCAAAGATCCATGCGTGGGTCAAGCGTCGCCGCCTGCCGCTGCGGCTGGTGCGGAGCGCACCGCGGGTCACGATGCTCGGTCCGCGGCTATGTGCGGTCTTACCAATCCGTTCGTGGCCAGCTAGCGGTTGCCGCGCGCCTGACCGGGAGTAGCGCGTCGACGGCGCTGCTATTGGATTGAAAATAGTAGAAAACTTGCTGCGGTACGCTCACTTAGCGCGACGAATCGCGCGGCATGAGTCTTTCCGCGCGCCGAAAAGCTAGCATGCCGCTCAAACCAAAAACGGTGTCAGCCTGTTCAGAGGCTCCTTAATTTAGCCCCGTACAGCGGAAGTCTCGAAGCTCCACCAGAGCGTTGCTGCTGCGCTCGCGTTCGTAGCGCTGCTCGTCGGCCGGGATAAATCAATTGGCGCGCAGAAATCCGAGCTTGACGCGGGGCCGGCGCTTAGCGTTGACTCCGATACGAGCAGTAGGGGGACTCGCCATGCTCTTGAGGGGCGGCTTTAGCTTTCAGAATTTTCTGGTCGACGCCCTTACCATTTTCCTGTTCATAGTCTGGCTCTGGCTGTTGATCACCGTGGCTGCAGACCTGTTCCGCCGCCGTGACATCTCAGGCTGGGGCAAGGCGATCTGGGTCATTGCCCTGGTCGTGTTGTCGTACCTCGCCGTTCTCGCCTACCTGATCACTCAGGGTCGTGGCATGGCGGAACGAAATGCCCAGCAAGCTCAAGAGACCCGTGACGAACTCCGGCGCGTCGTAGGGTTCAGCGTTGCCGACGAGCTTACGAAGCTCGACGCGCTCAAGAATTCTGGATCGATCACAGATCAGGAATTCACACGGTTGCGCGCCAAACTCGTGCAATAGCCTCGGTTCGAGGAAACCGTGAAGAGCACGCGACAAGAACAGCAGGCAACGTCCTGAACCTGACAAGCACGGCGTTTCGAATTGCAACGTACAGTGCTCGCTGGACTCCCGACGCGACGGGCATCGTCAAGCGCGCCGGCTAGGTGCGCCCAGAAGAAAGAACTACCTCTTCGCGGGTTCAGAGGTCGACGGCGAGCACGCCGCGTCCAGATACTTCATCGTGGCAACAGCCAAACTCAACAACCACGCCCCGAAACCTGCGCGATACGCTCGAAAGAATCGCCAATGGGCACCCCAGGCATCGAATCGACGAACTGATGCCTTGGCAAGCGTCGATATCACCCTGATCCCACGGTCGAAACCGTACGCTGACGATCAGTCCGACGAGCGTGGTGTCCCGGGGCGAACTCGGCGACGTCGTCGGGTCCGGATAAGCCAGCGGGTGAGGATACAGTCCGGCTCTTCGACTGGAGCGGAATATCGGGTTCGCGGGTTGTCCGTCGGCGGGCGAGGCCGGCCTGAGACATTTTTTTGTTATCTCCAAGACGGTTCGACGTCGGTTTTGCTCAACTTTGCGGTCGCGATTGCGCCAGAAATCACAAGACCGATATCAGACTCGTGATATTAAAGTCCCGTGCTTGTGAGACATGAACATGCTGAACGGGTCATGATAGTCCAGCTGCCTCGATGCGGTCTTGCGGAGTGGTTCATGGCCCGCGGGAATATTGATTTTGTCACACAAAGGTATCGGCAATATCACACAAGGGCGTAGGGACCGGCACCGGCGACCCGGGCTCTGTTGCCTGGAGGCCAATCCTCGAGTAGGTCCGAGCGACTTAGAGGCGCAAAACCCGACTGGTTTCGCGGGCAATCGGAGGGGTTCCGTGCATCGAGCGTTGCGCGGTAGCCATACCGGGTCTATCGGGCGACCCGTGTGCGGCGCGCCGGATCGACCTGTCCATCTCGTCACTTTGTGGACCCGCTTAGCCGCGGCAAGGCGTGGCGGTTCATTGTGCGCCGGCGTCAGCCAGCGCAGGGAACGTGTCAGGCGACGCTTCATCGCCGTCATGAGGTTCGCGCTCAGCGCAGCCGCGTTGATCATGCTGATCGCGCGTGGGTCTGCTGACGCGCAAACCGCCGCTCCGCCTCCTGCGGTGATATTTGTGCCGGTAGCGCTCAAGGACGTCGCGCCTAAATTCAGCTTTATTGGCCACGTGATGGCGATTCAATCGGTGCAAGCTGTGCCTCGCGTAACCGCGTTTGTCGATAATGTGCTGGTGAAAGACGGCAGTGACGTCTCGGCGGGTCAGGTGCTATTTCAACTCGAAAAGGCGCAATATGCAGCAACGCTACAATCCGCGCAGGGACAACTTGCGTCAGCACAAGCCGCTCTGCGGCTCGCGCAGATTTCCTACGATCGCGCAGCCCAACTCACCAAGCGGGGTGTTGCGTCACAGGCCACACTCGATCAGGCAACTGCGACGCGCGACCAAGATCAGGCTGCTGTTGTCTCCGCGCAGGGCAACGTTGCGCAGGCGGCACTGAACCTCAGCTACTGCACGATCTCGGCTCCGATCAGCGGGCGAGTCGGGCGTGCTACATTGACGAAAGGGAATCTGGTCACGCCCAGTACTCCGGCGCTCATCACCATCAACGAGCTCAGTCCGATTCGGGTGGTGTTCGCGGTCAGTTACCGCCAGATAGTCGCGTTCGAAGCCAGAGCGCAGGCCGCCGGCCGCCTAACCGGCGCCAAACTGGCAGTGCAACTGAAGCTACCGGATGGGTCAGAGTACAATCACCCGGGCGCGATCGCCTTTCAAGACAACAAAGTGGACAGCGCAACCGGAACCGTCAATGTCTACGCGGATTTCCCGAACCCCGATGGATTGCTTCTGCCAGGGGCATACGTGAACGTAGAGGTGCGCCGAGCTGCTCCCGAGGTGCGGCCAATGGTCCCGGTGGAAGCTGTGCAGACCGAGGAGACCGGCAGCTTCGTGCTGATCATCGGCCCCGACGATAAAGTCAAGCGGCAACCCGTGACGCTCGGTCCACAAATCGCGCAGGACTTTGTCGTGGAAAAAGGTGTCTCTGAGGGCGATCGCGTCGTCGTTGCTGGCGTACAGAAGGTGAGGCCCGGCGAGCTAGTCAATCCGGTGCCCGCATCACCAGCTTCAACACCATCGGGGCCAGGTAGCACGTCAGGCGCATCCGAACAAAGTGGCTAGCGATGCTATCTCGCTTCTTTATTCACCGACCAAACTTTTCCATTGTGCTATCTGTGGTGATCACGTTAGCTGGCTTGCTGGCGCTATCTGTGATTCCAATCTCCCAGTACCCGAATATTACACCACCGCAGGTCACGGTTTCTGCCACCTATCCAGGTGCAAGCGCCGAAACGATAGCTAATACGGTCGCTCAGCCGATAGAGGTACAAGTCAATGGTGTGCAGGACGCGATCTATATGCAGAGCACGAGCACGAGTTCCGGTACATACACTCTACAGATCACGTTTGCAATCGGTACAGATCCGAATATCGACCAGGTGAATGTGCAGAATCGTGTTCAATTGGCGCTGGCACAGCTACCAACCGAAGTCCAACAAGAGGGGCTAACCATTCGAGCGGCATCGAGTAACTTTGTACTCGCGGTAAATGTCTACTCGCCGAACAGTAAATACGATCAGGTCTTTATCTCCAACTATACGTACATGCATTTACAACAGCAAATCGCGCGCATTCCTGGGGTCGGCAATACCCAGATCTATGGTCAACGCCAATATGCCATGCGGATCTGGCTTAACCCAGACCGAATGACCGCCCTCGGGATTACCGCAACCGATGTTATGGCGGCCATACAGGCGGAGAATCTCCAGGTTGCAGCTGGACAAATAGGCCAGCCGCCGATTGGGGAAAATCAGCAGCAACAGCTGACAATCCTCGCTACTGGGCGGCTGAGCAGTGTCCAGCAGTTCAAGAACATCATCATCCGCACCAATCCGAGTGGGGGCGTGGTCAGGGTCGCGGATGTCGGCCGGGTGGAACTTGCGGCCCAGCAGTACTCGTCTGCCTCGGCGCTCGACGGCGCCGCATCATCGACACTTGCGATTTATCAGGCTCCAGCTGCGAATGCGCTGGCGGTAGCTCGTGCGGTCGAACAGCAAATGCAAGAGCTCAGCAAGACCTTCCCGCCTGACCTGAAATACGCGATTGTCTACGATGCGACACGTTTTGTCAGCGCGAATATCGCGGAGATTATGCGTACACTGGCGATAACGCTGGTTCTCGTGATCGCGGTTGTCTATATGTTCCTGCAGGACTGGCGTGCGACTCTCATTCCGACCATAGCAATCCCCGTTTCACTCATCGGCGTTTTCGCCGTGCTGTACATCCTTGGCTATTCGGTAAACACTGTCGACCTCTTCGCGCTTGTACTGGCCATTACGTTGGTTGTTGACGATGCGATCGTGGTGGTAGAAAACGTGAGCCGCCACCTTGCAGAGAATACCGCTCGCCCGGTGGCGACTGTGACCGAGCAGGCTATGCAAGAGATTACCGGCCCGGTAATCGCCACCACCCTCGTTCTCGTAGCTGTGTTTGCTCCGGTTGGATTCATCTCAGGTGTGACCGGCGCGCTTTATCGGCAATTCGCAGTTACCATTTCTGCCTCAATTATAATCTCCGCCGTCAATGCGCTCACACTCAGTCCAGCGCTTTGTGTGCTCTTCCTACGTGCGCCAGCCCCAACACGTTTCTTTGGCTTCCGATGGTTCAATCGAGGTTTCGAAATAGCGCGCGGGCGCTACGGTCATGCGGTCGGCTTTCTTTCACGCAAGCTCTCCCTCGCAGTCGCCGGAATTGCCCTTTGCTTTGGGCTGGCATACCTCATCTTCAACGTCACGCCTTCTGGTTTTCTTCCAGACGAGGATCAGGGTTACTTCTTCGTCAACATACAGATGCCAAATGGCGCATCATTGGTGCGGACGCAGCGCGTGGTCCAGCAAATCGGCGTCGTGCTCCGCGAGACGCCGGGTATCGCCCACGCGATCGAACTCAGCGGGTTCAGCTTGGTCTCGGGCGCTCAGGACCCGAGCGCGGGTAGCGTTATCGCTATCATGCAGCCGTGGGGACAGCGCAACGCCAGTGAGTCGACGAGCGCGGTGATCGCCGCACTGCAGCCCAAGTTCAATGCCATGCCGGTTGCGCAGATCACCAGCTTCAACCCGCCGGCAATTTCCGGCATCAGTACCACAGGCGGGATCAACTTTGTTCTAGAGGCACGCCAAGGTCAAACGTTTGCGCAGCTTGCCAGCGTCGCCCGAGCCTTGATCTTCGAGGCAAACCAAAGTCCATACCTCAAATCTGTATTCACGACCTTCTCCGCAGCGGTGCCTCAAATCATGGTGCACGTCGATACGACGCAGGCCGCAATCATGGGGGTAACGCCAGCTGCAATTTACCAAGTCCTTCAGGCGAATCTCGGTGGCCAGTACGTCAACGACTTTAACTATCAGAACTTCGTCTTCCAGGTTCTGGTGCAAGGCGAGCAGCAGTTCCGTAGCAAAGTGAGCGATATCACACAGCTTTATGTCCGGAGTACAAGCGGCGCCATGGTGCCACTCAACAGCCTGGTGACCATCGCGGCCGTTCAGGGGCCGGACGCGGTGAACATTTATAATATGTACCCGGCCGTGCTGATCAATGGGGCCGTGGCTCCGGGTAAGAGCTCAGGGCAGGCGGTTGCGGCGATGGAGCAACTCGCCGCCACGCATCTGCCCCCGGGTTTCGGCTACGACTGGACTGCCATGTCGTACCAAGAACTGCAATCGGCCGGGCAAGAGGCCTCTGCCTTTCTCTTCGCGGTCGTTTTCTCCTACCTGTTTCTCGTAGCTCTTTACGAGGGGTGGATTTTGCCGCTCTCGGTCGTATTGCCGGTTGCGTTTGCTCTGCTTGGAGGACTGCTGTTTCTTATGATTCGTAACATGGCCCTGGACGTCTATGGACAGCTGGGGCTCGTGCTGCTTATAGGGCTGGCAGCGAAGAACGCAATTCTTATTGTCGAATTCGCGAAGGATCGGCTGGAGCGCGGTGATACCACCGTCTACGCGGCGGCCGAAGAGGGGGCTCGGACTCGCTACCGTCCCGTGATGATGACGGCGTTGGCCTTTATCGTTGGCGTGATCCCATTGGTGATTGCTTCCGGCGCAGGAGCTGGAGCCCGGACGTCGATTGGTACCACAGTGTTTGGTGGAATGGTGCTTGCCAGCTTCGTCGGGGTACTGTTCGTGCCGCCGCTGTTCGTTTTCTGTCAATTGTTGGGGCAACGCTTGGCGCAGCTTGCAAGGCGCTCACGCCGCCATCTGGCGGAATAGCGAGCCGCTGCAGCGCCGGGTACCCCGCACATGAGGCGGGTGCCCGGGATGGCGTCCTCATCAATAATATGTCGCGTCGCAGATGTGCCGCTCGGAGGAGCGTAGACTAACTTCGGCTTGAACGCGTTCTGTTGCAACATCACGCGAGTGCTCAACCTTCTAGCGTTCGACGAGCTGATGTCAGGCGTGAACGTTGTGGCGGGCTGAGAGTTGTGAGGTTCGGAACGATGCCCGTTGGGGTCCGGCACATAACTCCAGCAGCATCTCTACGATGGTTGTAGCCACACCACGTGCCATGCTAGGTCTGGCAATACCTGGAGCGCGCGGGGTCACGATGAGACGTTGCCGGGTCCAACCTGTTGCGCTGATCACGGTGAGCCTGCTCGCCGCCGGTTTGCTTTTTCTATCTCGTAGTCCCGTCCCGTTCGTCCAGACCGCGCAAGCGCAGTCTGGCGTGCATGCGATGATTGAACGGCTGTTTGGGCGCGGACTACCAGCTGGCATTGTGAAATCCAACGGCCGGATCGAGGCGACGCAGGTCGATATTGCACCAAAATATACCGGACGATTGTCCGAGGTTTCGGTAGAGGAAGGCGATACCGTCACGGCCGGACAGGTGGTGGCGCAAATCTCCGCGCCGGAATACGAGGCCCAGCTGCGTGGTGCCCAGTCTGAGGTGCTGCGCGCCCAGCAGGCGAAAGTCGAAGCAGAGGCGCTTATCGCGCAGCGTAACAGCGACGTGCAACTTGCGGCGGTCGAACTGCAGCGTACCCAGGAGCTGGTCAAAAACGGTCACGCGACAATCCAATCCCTCGACCAGCGTCGCTCCACCCACACCGCCGCTATAGCATCGCTGCGCGCGGCGGTGGCGCAGCGCGAGCAGGCGGATTTTGCTATAAGGACAGCGGAAGCTGAGGTCGAGCGGCTGAAATCGGTTCTAGCGGACCTGGTGTTGCATGCCCCACGCGCCGGCCGGGTGCAGTACAAGCTCAGGCGGGCAGGCGAGGTCGTGACGGCGGGCACACCCGTTCTGACCATCCTGGATCTGCGGGACGTCTATATGACCGTCTTCCTGCCCGCGGCGGCGGCCGGAAGGCTGAAACTGCGCGATGAGGCGCGCGTGGTATTGGATCCGGTGCCTCAATACGTCATCCCGGCGACGGTGAGTTTCGTGGCACCCGAGGCGCAATTTACGCCGAAGACCGTCGAGACGCGGGAAGAGCGCGAGAAGCTGGTGTTTCGCGTGAAGCTGCGGATCGATCCGGATGTGTTGAAGACGCACGAGGGCGTCGTTAAAGCCGGCGTCCGCGGCATGGGCTTTGTCCGCACGAATACCACGGTGCAATGGCCCAACAATCTGCAGGTGAAGCTTCCGCAATGACGGGCGACGCCGTCGTCGCGGTCAGCCATGTTACCCATCGCTACGGTAAGCGTGCGGCGCTCGACGACGTCAGCCTGGAAGTTCCTCCCAGGCGCATGACCGGGCTGATAGGCCCCGATGGCGTGGGCAAGTCGACTCTGCTCGGATTGATCGCAGGAGTGCGCACGATTCAACAGGGCACGGTGCATGCATTCGGCGATGAGATGGCCGACGCCGCCCGACGCGCCGCGAATCGCTCGCGTATCGCCTACATGCCACAGGGTCTCGGACGAAATCTCTATCCAACACTGAGTGTGTTTGAAAACATCGACTTCTTCGGCCGCTTATTCGGTCAATCCCGGCAGACGCGCGACGCGCGCATGGACGAGCTGTTGCGGTCGACCGACATGAACACCTTCCGCGACAGACCGGCGGGCAAATTGTCCGGTGGCATGAAGCAGAAGTTAAGCCTTTGCTGCGCGCTCATGCAGGATCCGGACCTGCTTATCCTGGATGAGCCGACCACCGGGGTCGATCCGTTGTCGCGCCGGCAGTTCTGGGACCTGATCAATACGATTCGCGCGCGGCGACCACAGATGAGCGTCATCGTCGCAACCGCATATATGGATGAGGCAGAACGCTTCACCTGGCTCGCAGCCATCGATGATGGCCGTGTCATCGCGACGGGTAGCCCCGACGATATACGACGGCAGGTGGGCGCGGCGACACTGGAGGAGGCATTCATTGATCTGCTGCCGCCCGAGAAGCGGGCCATGCATCAGGAGGTCGTCGTTCGACCCCGCCCGGTCGCGCAGGATGATGTTCCTGCCATTGAGGCGGAGGGTCTGACGCGCCGTTTCGGTGCGTTCGTGGCCGTCGATCATGTCAGCTTTCGCATCGGGCGCGGTGAGATCTTCGGATTTCTGGGATCCAACGGGTGCGGCAAGTCGACCACCATGAAGATGCTGACCGGGCTGATGCCGGCCAGCGAGGGTTGGGCGAAGCTGTTCGGTCGGCCGATGGCGGGCGACGACATGGAGACACGGCGCAATGTTGGTTATATGTCGCAAGCCTTTTCGCTGTATGCCGAGCTGACCGTCCAGCAGAATCTCAATCTGCATGCCGAGCTCTACCACCTGCCGGTCGCTGAACGCGACGGACGCGTGCAGGAGATGCTGCGACGGTTCGATCTGCAGGACGTGGCCGATACCCGGCCGGACGGCTTGCCGCTCGGTATCCGCCAGCGTCTGCAGCTCGCCGTCGCCGTGCAGCACAACCCGCCCCTGCTCATTTTGGACGAGCCAACCTCCGGTGTTGATCCGATTGCGCGCGATTCTTTCTGGCGCACCTTGATCGATCTGTCGCGCGACGACGGCGTGACTATCTTCCTCTCGACCCACTTCATGAACGAAGCACAACGCTGCGATCGCATCTCGTTGATGCATGCGGGACGTGTGCTCGCGGTCGGTGCACCCGACGAGATTACCCAGAATCGTGGAACCGCATCTCTAGAGGATGCCTTCATCGGCTACCTGGCTGATGCCGCCGGACTTACGATCACCGCACCGGTGGATTCACCTGCGGACGACGAGCGAGCCGGGCCCGTGGCCCCCAGTGCCCGCCCACGCGGCTTCGACCCGGGACGGCTCTGGGCCTGTGCTCGGCGCGAGGCGATAGAGCTTCTGCGCGATCCCATACGGCTGAGCTTTGCGTTCCTCGGACCGATAATCTTGATGATCGCATTCGGCTTCGGCATCTCATTCGATGTCGAGCATCTCAGTTTCGCCGCCTTCGATCAGGACGACACGCCGGCGAGCCGGACGTTGATCGACCAGTTCGCCAGTTCCCGTTATTTCTCCGAGCGCCCGGCGATCCATTCAAACGCGGAGCTGAACCGCAGGCTCCTCTCGGGGAATGTGCAACTGGTGATCGAAATCCCATCGGGTTTCGGCCGCGACCTGCATGATGGTCGTGTGCCGGAAATCGGGATCTGGATAGACGGTAGTATGCCTTTCCGTGCGGAAACGACCCGGGGGTATGTCTCGGGCCTGCTCGCTCAATACGGGAGCGAGCACGTGGCGCAAAGCCGCCAGGCGCCCGGCAATCAGTCGCAGGTGGAGGTGAGCACGCGCTTTCTCTACAATCAGGCCTTCAGGAGCGTGAACGCCATGGTGCCAAGCGTGATCATGCTCATGCTGATCCTGATTCCGGCGATCATGTCGGCGATTGCCGTGGTACGCGAGAAGGAGACCGGCTCCATCGCGAATTTCCGTGCGACGCCGATTACCAAGTTTGAGTTCCTGCTCGGTAAGCAGATACCATACATTGCGGTTGCGTTGGTCAGCTCTGTTCTGCTGGCCCTGATGGCGATTTTTGTGTTCGGCGTGCCGATCAAGGGATCAGTCATCGTTCTGGCCATCGGAACATTGCTGTACGTGACCGCCACAACCGGGTTCGGTCAGCTTGTCTCGTGCTTCACGAGCACGCAAGTCGCCGCTGTGTTTGCAACCGCCATCCTGTCGATCGTGCCGGCAGTGCAATTCTCCGGGCTGATTATGCCGGTCTCCTCCCTTTCTGGCACCGCTCGCTTGGTCGGCCTCGGTTTCCCAGCCGCTTGGTACCAGCAGGTGAGCTCTGGTACCTTCACCAAAGGTCTGGGTTTTGAAGCGCTGTGGGTCAATCTGGTCATGCTTGCAGTGTTTGCAGTCGTGTTTCTGATGGCGTCGCAGCTTCTGCTGCGCAAGCAGGAGTATTGAAATGCCGGGGGCCAGCAGCGGCAGCCTACGCGTTCACCTGGCCAATATCGGCCGGCTGGTGATCAAGGAATTGCGCAGCATACGAGCCGATCCGATAATGCTTGTGCTCGTCGTCTATTCATTCACCCTCACGGTTTACACCGTCTCAACGGGTGCTTCGACCGAGGCGAAGAATCTCTCCGTGGGCGTCGTGGACGAAGATCATTCCCAGCTGTCACGACATTTGATTAGCGCGCTCCTGCCGCCAACGTTTCAACGGCCGGTCGTTATTCCTGCGAGCGCAATCAACAGCGAGATGGATCACGAGCGCCTGGTCTTCGTACTGGAGATTCCACCGAAATTCCAATCCGATCTGCTGGCCGGGCGATCGGCGACTGTGCAGATAAATGTCGATGCAACCGCCATGGCGCAGGCGGGAATTGGCGCAGGCTATCTGCAAAGCATCATCCAGAAGGAGGTTCCGGATGTGCTCGGCCGTCGCCAAACAGCGGCTTCCTCGCCAGTGAATGTCGTCGTTCACACACAATTCAACCCTAACCTGACATCGAGCTGGTTCACCTCGGTTATGCAGGTGATCAACAGCATTTCCACTCTAACGCTGATACTGTCCGGTGCGGCGTTGATCCGCGAGCGCGAGCAAGGCACCATCGAGCATCTGCTGGTGATGCCGCTGGTGCCTGCGGAGATCATGCTCTCCAAGATTTTTGCCAATGGATTGGTCATTCTTATTGCGGCGGGACTGTCGCTGATCCTTGTGGTTCAGTGGTGGCTGAGCGTCCCTATTGCTGGGTCGTTAATGCTGTTTTTTGCGGGGACGGCGGTTTATACCGTCACTGTTGCCGCACTGGGGATCATGCTCGGTACGCTCGCGGCCACGATGGGCCAGTTTGGACTACTGGTGATTCCGGTGATGGTCGTCATGCAACTACTGTCGGGGAGTAATACGCCGATGGAAAGCATGCCGGTCTGGTTGCAATACTTGATGCGCACGATCAGCCCAACGCCACATTTCGTGGCCTTTGCGCAGGCCGTGCTATTTCGCGGCGCGGGATTGGCCGTTGTTTGGACCGAGCTACTGGCGGTCGTGGTGATC
>JASHVB010000001.1 GCA_030039695.1 Acetobacteraceae bacterium | reverse complement strand
AATCCGGCGATGATCTGACGCGATTGTCGCGACGCTGAAGGCGACCACTTTGGGCGGAACCGAAGCGATCCTGTCGGCGTCGCCACGGCCGGCCCGCGCTGCGCTGACGGCCGACGACATCTGGGGCTTTGTCAACCGTGCACGAGGGTGCAGGGCAGCTACACCCGCCAGAGCGCCAGAGAGGCGGGCCGCCGGATGACGTAGAGCAATTCAGCCGGGTGCTGCGCCTGTGTCGCGGCCAACATCGAAGGGAATAACGTCGACTGACAGGGCGGCAAGCCAGTGGCGCCGGTGTTGTCACGGACCATTGACCACACCGAGATCGCTCGATTCCTATCGGTGCTGGTGGAGCCGGTTCGCGAGGTCGCGCTGCCGACGCGGAGCTTCGTCGACAACGCGAAGCATCCCGGGCATTTCGTCCCGCGCCTATCCCACCAACGCAGCAGCCTAGCTGCCCGCCACGCCGGCCCCCGAGCGCCGCAGAGTGCTGCCAGGCACTATGTTGTGTGCGGGTCGCCCCATAGTCGACGCCCGCGGCGGGGTGCTCGGCATGGCCGTTGCCGGCCCAAACCGCGGCGGCATGGATGTCAGCAGCGCGCCAGGCGGCGCCGCTGGGAGCGCCGGCCCGGGCCTGGGCGAGGTGCGGCTGGCGATCGACGGCCGGAGCGTGGGCAGCCAGAACACGCGGCCCGCCTTCGTCGGCCCCGACCGGATCGGCGGTGCCATCGAATTGAAGTCGATGGACGAAGGCGCTTCGCGCAGCACCAATCAGACGATTGCGGCGCGTCCGGCGGAGTGAAAAATCGCTCCGTTCCATTCACATGCTGCGGCTGCGAAGGTTGCGTCCCGGCCCGGGCCGCCATAATTTTGCCCAGGAGTTCCAGACCGCCACGGCGGTTCAGCAAAAAGGACACGTCAATGAGCGCTACCGCCAAACGGTCCGTCACCGTCTCGCTCGACGGGACGAACCGATCCGCCAGCCTTCCGGTGATCTCGGGCACGGTGGGGCCCGACGTGTTCGACATCCGCAAGCTCTACAACGACCTGGGCGTATTCACCTACGATCCCGGCTACGGCGCCACGGCATCCTGCGAAAGCAAGATCACCTACATCGACGGCGATGTCGGCGTGCTGATGTATCGCGGCTACCCGATTGAGCAGCTGGCGGAGAAATCGACATTTCTGGAGATCTGCTACCTGCTGCTGAACGGCGAGTTGCCGACCGCCGCACAGTACGATGAGTTCGAGCTCGGCGTGCTGCGCCACACCATGCTGCACGAGCAGATCCGCCAGTTCTACAACGGGTTCCGGCGCGATGCGCATCCGATGGCGGTGATGTGCGGCGTGGTCGGCGCGCTGTCGGCGTTCTATCATGACAGCTTGGACATCCACGATCCGGAGAGCCGGCGCATCAGCGCCTTCCGTCTGATTGCCAAGGTGCCGACGATCGCCGCCTGGGCCTACAAGTACTCGATCGGTCAGCCGTTCATCTATCCATGCAACCAGCTCGGCTATGCCGAGAACTTCCTGCACATGTTCCACGCCGTTCCGGCCGAGGAATACAAGGTCAATCCGGTGCTGTCGAAAGCGATGGATCTGATCATGATCCTGCACGCGGATCATGAGCAGAATGCGAGCACCAGCACGGTCAGGCTGGCCGGGTCAACGGGAGCCAATCCGTTCGCCTGCATTGCCGCCGGCATCGCCAGCTTGTGGGGCCCGGCGCATGGCGGGGCGAATGAGGCCGTGCTGAAGATGCTGACGCATATCGGCCATGTGAAGAACATCCCGTCGTTCCTCGAGGAAGTGAAGGACCGCAACAACCACGAGATGCTCTGGGGCTTTGGCCACCGTGTCTACAAGAACTACGATCCGCGCGCGAAGATCATCCAGAAGGCCTGCCACGAGGTTCTGAATGAGCTCGGCTTAAAGGGCGATCCGCTTCTCGACCTGGCAATGGAGCTGGAAAAAATCGCACTGAACGATCGCTACTTCATCGACCGCAAGCTCTATCCTAACGTCGACTTCTATTCCGGCATCATCCTGAAGGCGATGGGCTTCCCCACGAGCATGTTTACTGCCCTGTTTGCGGTCTCGCGCACGGTCGGCTGGGTCAGCCAATGGAAGGAGATGATGGAAGACCCCCAGCAGCGCATCGGCCGCCCCCGGCAGATCTACACGGGGGCAGCGCAACGCGACTACGTGCCGATGACGCAGCGCCGGTAGCCGACCAACTGGCGTTTTCCATTCCTGGTGATCGCACGGCGCGCAGCGCTGAAGCGATTGCGGTCATCTGTAGCCACTTATGATCGGGATCGCGCCCAGCCCGGTACGCTCGCGAGAGCCGAGACGGCGATGCAGCGCCTCTTTCACGTTCGCGTCCGCGGGGGCGATGGTAAGGTTCTCCGACGGCTCACGTCGCATCGTGCTCGTTGCTTTTCGTTTGTTGTCCAAAACGTCTCGCCCGCGCACGTGGCGATGCCGCAAATGGGTCCCGAGATTGTGACGCCGTTCTGTTAGTAACTGGAGCGCGCGATGGCCGCGCAGCTTTCCGCACCGTTCGAGAGTCCCCTATTCCACGTCCCCTTGGGGTGGGGCCGATCTGGGTGGCCGAGCCGCGCGGCTTTGCTCGTCTCCCTCCTCAATGGAAAGGGGGGTTTGTCTCTGCCGTAACCGCCTGCGCACGATCGGGGCGGTCGGTCACCAGCCCGTCCACGCCCCACGCGATCAGGCGCCGCATATCGGCCGGATCGTTCACCGTCCAGGGCATGACCTGCAGCCCGAGCACATGCGCCTCCTGGACCAACGCCTCCGTGAGGTCGTTGTGGTCCGGCGCCCAGACCGGCCCGCCCTCAGCGGCCACCGCGCGCGGCACCGAGCCGCCAAAATCGGCCGGCACCGGCCCGTCCCACCACCTCGCGGCATCGCGCACAGTCTCGGCCCGCGTCAGCCAGGCAAGCCGCACATCCGGGCGGCTGCGGCGCAGGTGCCGCGGCCCGCGCCAGTCAAACCCCTCCACAGTGACGCGTGGCGTCGCACTGGCGGCATCGGCAACAGCGACCACCGCCTCTGCAAGCTCTTCTCCCCTGGCACCGCGACCCGGCTCACCGGGAAACGTCTTCAGTTCGACGATGAATTGCGCCGAACGATTGAGGCGAAGGACCGCTTCCAAGGTCGGAATACGTGCTCCATCGCGCGGCGATTGGTCAGCATACACTGCCGCGTACGCCGCTCCGGGCCGCACCCGTCCGACGTCGTAAGCCAGCAAATCCGCTGCGCGCAGCGAGCGAAGCAATGGCGTTGGTGCCTCTAGCCACGCGCCAGTCGCATCGCGCGTGAGGTTTGGGTTGAGCGCTGGATCATGCGTCACCACCACCACGCCGTCGGCGGTGAGCGCGACGTCGAGTTCCACAACGTCGACGCCCAGCGCCAGAGCCGCGGCAAACCCTTCCAGCGTATTCTCCGGAAACAGCCCGCGCGCGCCGCGATGGCCGATGATCACACAGGGTCGCGTCATCTATGGCATCCCGTTACGCTGCATGGCAGCAAAGCGAGGGAGAGGGTCATGGAATACACCACGCTCGGCCGCACCGGGCTGACAGCGAGCGTCGCCGGTCTGGGCTGCGGCGGCTTCAGTCGTATCGGCCTCGGCACCGGCGGGTCGGAGGACGACGCCATCGGGCTGATCCGCCTGGCGCTCGATCTTGGCGTCAACGTGCTCGACACCGCGGCGGTGTACGGTACAGAAGAGGTGGTGGGCAAGGCGGTGCGCGGCGTGCCGCGCGATTCGGTGATCATCTGCACCAAGGCCTCGCGCAACCGCAGCGACAACCGATTTTACGTCGACAAGATTCTGACGAGCCTCGATGGATCCCTCCAGCGGCTCGGCCTGGATTACGTCGATGTGTTCCAGTTGCATGCGGTCCCGCCGGTGCAATACGACTTCGTGCGCGACGAGATCGCGCCCGCACTGCTGCGCGCGAAGGAGCAGGGTAAGTTCCGCTTCCTTGGCATCACCGAGACATCGCCGAACGACACGAACCACGACATGCTGCATCGCGCGTTGCCGGACGGCATCTGGGACACTGCGATGTTCGCGTTCCACATGATGCACCAACCGGCGCGCGAGCGTGTCTTCCCGCTGACGCGCGTGCACGGCGTGGGCACGCTGATGATGTTCGCTGTGCGGCAGATCTTCGCGCGTCCGGCGCAGCTCGCTGCGACGGTCAAGGAGCTCGCAGCGGAGCGCAAAGTTCCGGCCTGGCTGGCCGAAAGCGACCATCCGCTGGGGTTCCTGGAGCATCCTGGCGGCGCGAGCTCGGTGATCGATGCAGCGTACCGTTATGTGCGGCATGAGGCCGGCGTCGACGTGGTGTTGTTCGGCACGGGCGATGCCGCGCATCTGCGCAGCAATATCGAGTCAATCCTGAAGCCACCGCTGCCAGAGCTCGACCGCGCGAAACTGGCGGAATTGTTCAGCCATCTGCGCGGCGTCGGGCTGGAGGCGCCGCCCTTTGCACGCACTCGTCCGGGTTGACTTGGGCGGCGGCGGACGCGCACCGTTTTTCCGTCGAAGGAGGCGCGGCAATGTTTCACATCAAGCACGTCGATCATCTCGTACTGCGGGTCGTCGATCTGCCGAAGATGCAGCGGTTCTACATGGATGTGCTCGGCTGCACGTTGGAGAAGGTGCAGGAGAACATTGGGCTCTACCAGTTGCGCGCGGGGAGCTCGCTGATAGACCTGGTGCCAATCGACGGACCGCTCGGCCGCAAGGGTGGCGCGGCGCCAGGCCAGGAAGCGCGTAACCTCGACCATTTCTGCCTGAGCATCGAACCGTTCGAGGCCGAGGCGATCATCGCGCACCTGCAGAGGAACGGCGCGGAGTGTGGGCCGGTGGAATCCCGGTACGGCGCCGACGGGCAAGGCCCGTCGATTTATGTCGTGGATCCGGAAGGGAATAACGTCGAGCTGAAAGGACCGCCAGTTTAACCGTGCCCGCTCCGCGGGAGAGATTGATTGGATCGCACCGCGAACCTGCCAAGGCGTCGGGGCGGAGTGGCGAAGCGCTCAGGCTGATCATGCGTTACGCCGTTCACCCGCCTCGCCGTGGTCCGCGCGTTGATCCACGTCACGGTTCGACCCCTCCCTCAGCGCGGGAGAGGCGTAGTTACATCCCCAGCGCGCGTCGGTACAGATCGAGCAGCGTCTCCTGCTCTTCCACGTCCGCAGCCTGCTGCTTTCGGATGCGGATGAGCTGGCGCAGCACCTTCACATCGAACCCCGCGGATTTCGCCTCCGCATAGATGTCCTTGATGTCATTGCCGAGTGCCTTGCGTTCCTCCTCCAGGCGCTCGATGCGTTCGACCAGGCTGCGCAGCCGATCGGCGGCAATGCCGCCCGTCTTGGTATCGCTCTTTTCGACAGCGCGAACAGCCATGGTCTCCCCTTCCCCGCTTGTTCAAGGCGGGCGGGGATAGCGGTGGGCCGGCGACGGGTCAATGTCTACGTTCGAATAGCCGTGCGCAGCGCCGATCAGCGGTAGCGGTGGAACGATCGCTCGCTTCGCTCATGCTGAATCGTGTGCAACTGTCATCGGGTCATCGATGTCAAGCTCGATGACGGTGCTCGGGAATGGCGTCGCCGTCATCAGCGTGACACCCTCGGCCGAGTGAAAGCGATGCCACACGGCCTGCGGAATGACCGCCAGCGTCCCGGCACCCAAGGGATTTGCGAGCAGACCGTCATCGCCCGCAATCTCCAGCGTCGCCGAGCCATCGAGCACGTGGATCAACTCGTCGCCCCGGCGATGCGATTCCCAGTGACCTTTTCCCGCGAACTTCGTGGCGAGAAGCCCGCCGTCGCGATAGTCAGCCAGCCGCGCACCACTGCCCTGTCGATCCGCCATCGTCGACTGCGGCGTTCGTCCGCGGAACATGGTCAACTTGGCGAGTTCCGCATTGAGATCAATCATGCTCGGCGCTGTCGGTTTGATTTCCTTCTCCCCGCTCGTCGCCGACTTGCGCTCGACCGTTCGTGGATCGTCGACATCGAGTGCGATCGTCTCGCCCGGAAACGGCGTCGCGGCCAGTTCCGTTACGCCGGTCAAAGAATGAAAGCGGTGCCACGCTCCCTGCGGAATGACCGCGACCGTCCCTGCGTGGAGCATGTAAGATTGGGGCGGACCGTCATCGCACACGATTTCCATCGTCGCGCTGCCATCGAGAATGTGGATCAGCTCATCACCAGTGAGGTGACGTTCCCAATGATCCCTCCCGGCGAACTTGATGGCGAGCAGTAGCCCGTCTCGGTAGACCGCCAACTGTGCAACGCTTCCCAGTCGGTCTATGGGCGCGGACCCGGGGGTTCGTCGGAACATCGTCAACTTCGCAAGCTCCGAGTTGAGATCGGCGATCCTGGGCACGCTGCCTTCCGTGTTGCGCTCTGTTGTCGACCGCATCTGCCAGCCTCCGCGACCACCATGGCGAAACCTAGCGCCATAATTCAGTGATGGCGATCTCCGGTTTTGGAGATCCCAGCAACATTTTTGTGGCACCCGATTCAGTGGTATGAGCGACGCAGCAGGCCGACCCAATGCGTGGTGATAGAGGTACGTGTCATGAGTGCTCCTCACGGTCCGGCAATTGCGCGGCATGCGCCGCCATCTGAGACACCTCGATCGGAGCGCAACACGCTTGATTGGGATGACGTTCGCGTGTTCCTCGCCGTCAGTCGCGAGGGGTCCATGCGCGCTGCAGCGCGGACGCTCGGGGTGAGCCAGCCGACCATAGCCCGTCACCTCGCCGCCTTCGAGGTGAGATTTGGCGGGCCAGCCTTGTTCGATCGCCTACCAGAAGGCCTGCGCCTGAACGCCGCCGGTGAGCAGCTGCGCGCAGCCGCCGAAAGTGTCGAGCAAGCGATACTGGGTTTGGAACGGCGACGCGTCGCGGCCTCGCCGGCGCTGAGCGGCACCGTACGGGTATCAACCGGCGAATGCGCCGCTGGCTTCCTGGCACGGTCCCTGTCAGGGGGACTAACGCCGGCGCTACCGCCCGGGATAACTCTGGAACTGGTCGAATCGCGGCGGACAGCCAACCTGGCACGTCGCGAAGCCGATATGGCATTGCGCCACCAGCCACCGGAGAGCGGGGACTTCTACGTTTCCAGGGCGGGTACATTCGGCTGCGGCGTCTACCGGCGCTGCGACGCCGATGCACACGCCTGGGTGACCTATACCGACGAGCAAGCGCACTACGCACCGGCACGCTGGATCCAGCGGCAGGTGGACGCGACCGGGGCGCCGGTCGCTCTACGCGCGTCATCGATGCTGATGCATCTCGAGGCAATCCGGGCCGGCACCGGGCGTGGCGTCTTGCCCTGTTATGTCGGCGACGCCCAGCCCTCGCTTGAGCGCCTCACGCCACCGATCCCGGAAATTGCAGCGGAATACTGGATCATCGTCCACCGCGATCTCCGCCGTGCCGCCTGTGTACGAGCGGTCATCGACTGGACGAAGGCACTGTTTGCCGAGCATAGGCACGTACTTGCGGGTGAGACGTGGGCAGACATACGTCGCAGGTGACCCGAAGGCACACCAATGGCTTGAGCGGCAGCCGGCCCGCACGTTGATGTTCGCGTTCTCGATCGGCCTTGATCCATGATCGGAGCCCGCGGGCGCACCGCCTCAACGCGCCGGCATCGTTGCCACATGCCACGCGGTCACAAGGGCCGGCGCCGCCACAGGCAGCGCGGCCTGGAATCGCCAAAATGGCGGCCGGCTTTGTCGCGGGAACCGAGACCCCGAGGCAATGCCACCGAAGCTCACCGTTGCTGTCGCCATCGCCGCCCCGAGTGCGGAGCCGGTCGGCTGCACCGTCGCGATGCCCGCACCGCCGATCAACTGCCAGACCGACCGGGACGCTCTGGCGATGAACGCCCAGGAGCACCCCAAACCGGCGCCGATCCGCCCGGCGAAGGAACGCATCGGTTGGTTCACCGAGCCTCGCGCGGCTCAGGGCTACGTGGCAGAATTCTTCCGCTGTGCCGACGGCACTTACATCACTGCGGATAGCCACTGTCCGGTTTGCGCCGTGGCGGTGGATTGCCAGGGATCCTGCCGAGACGAACCGGCGATGTTAGTGCACGTGCTTGCATTGGGGCGGGTGAACCGCGGAGACCATGTACTCCAAGACGCGTGACGCTCGGCTTTTATCGTCACATCACCGCCCGACGCAGTGCCGCCCGCGCCAGTAGACGGGTCGAATCCAGCGTAGGCAGCGGCGAATTCTCGTCACGCATGATCAACGGGATTTCTGTGCAGCCGAGCACGACCGCGTCACATCCCGCGTCTCGCATTCGCGTGATGACCCGCTGAAACCAAATCACGGCTTGCGGACGGAAGATGCTGCAGACCAATTCGTCCATGATGATACGGTTCATTTCGTCGCGTTCGACGGTGTCGGGACGAATGAAGCTCAAACCACGCGCTGACAGGACGTCCGGATAGACCGCGCTTTCCACCAGCCAACGCGTTCCCAACAGGCCGAGCCGGCGGAAGCCACGCGCCTCTGCCGCGTCAGCAACGGTCTGCGCAATGTGCAGCCATGGCCGCGGCGAGCGTGATGTTACGAATGGCAATGCCTGGTGCAGCGTGTTGTCGGGACAGATCAGGAAGTCAGCGCCGCACGACACAAGCTTGTACGCCGAGGCCAGCATGATATCGGCCACGCCCTGCCAGTCGTTGCGGTAGATGCAGTCCATCGTCGCGGCGAGCGACGGCGTGTGCATCGACACCTCGGGATGCGCGTGCGGACCTAGGTGCTGCGCGCCTTCGGTGCAAATCGTGCGATAGCAGAGTGCCGCACCCTCGGCAGAGCATGCAACAATTCCAATGTGCTGGGGCATGACAGAGGAGAGCTTAGTGCTTCAGAACACAGCGAACTGGGCCTAGTGTCGTCAGCAGATCCCCCGTCGCGCTTGCCCGCTCCGCGAAGTACGGATCGGGGAAGTGCTGGTCGGCGGCCCCGCCCAGAGGCCATCTCCATCTCTCGCGGAAGTGGCGGACCGGCTCACGAGCAATGGCAACGCTGCCACCGAGCGCCCCGCACGATTGCGGAGAACGTCTTTGGGTGATGACACGTCCCGCATTGGCATCGCCATGCTCGATGCTGTCACGTTTCGGACAGACCGGCACGCTCGGCCAGCGCCCGTGCTCCGGCCACGTCAGCGACTTGGCTTCTGTATCGAAGCGTGGTCGTGGCGCGGCGAGGCTGAGCGGGTCGCAGACCATAGCCTACTACACGTCCCCAGTGTGCTCAGAAGTAATACATCGGGCATAGAGTATCGAGGCGCGAAAGTGATGTCGATGGCGGCCGCTTGTGTCATTGCGACAAGCGCAGTGACAGATCGACGCGACTGAGGTAGGAGAGCGCTCGTGTCCCGCATTCGTGACATTCGCGTGGTACCGTTGTCCTTCGCACCGCCGGAGGCCTACGGCTCGGCACGCGGCCTGGCGCGGGCACGCAGCGGTAGCCTGCTCTTGCTGGACACGGAAGACGGCGTGCAGGGCATTGGCGAAGCCGCCGGGCCCGGCGCGGTGCTGCGCGCATGGGTCGACGTGCTGCGGCCGTTTTACGTCGGCCGCAGCGTGTTCGCACAGCGCGCCGTCGCACAGGAAGTGCTGGCGCGCATGTACCACGCCGGCACGCAGAACCAGATGATGGCGTTGCTCGGCGGCATCGACATTGCCGCGCACGACGCGATGGGCAAGCTGCTCCACCTGTCCGTTGCCGATCTGATCGGCGGAAGGCTGCGCGAACATATCCCGGTGTACGCGTCCGGCGGCTATTTCACCAGCGCCGACGATCAGAATACGGCGCTGACGCGGCAGCTCGAGCCAAACGCTGCACGCGGCTTCGGCGCGTTCAAGATCAAGATAGGTCGCAATCCGGGCGAAGATGCTGCGCGCTGCAAACTCGCGCGGCGCATCGTCGGCGACGCGCCGCTCCTTACCGTCGACACCAACGGCAACTACACCGAGGACGGTGTGCTGGAGAGCATGCGCCGCACGGCCGAGTTCGACATCCACTGGTACGAAGAGCCGCTGGCGCCGCAGGACTGGGCTGGCTACCGCAGCCTGGCCGCACGCGCGCCGGTGCGACTGGCCACCGGCGAAGCGTTGCATTCGATATTCGATTTCCGGCGACTGATTGATCTACGCCTGGTGTCTGTCGTTCAGCCGGACCTGACACTGTGCGGCGGGTTTGAGGTCGCGCGCACCATCGGCGCGCTGTGTACGGCAGAACACCTGCGGGTTTCGCCGCATGTGTGGGGAACCGGCGTTGGGCTTGCCGCGGCGCTGCATTGGCTCGCCGCGCTACCGGCGTATCCGCACGCGGACCACGTGCCGTTCCCGCCGCTGCTGGAGTACGACGTGGGACACAACGCGCTGCAAAACGAAATTCTCGTTGAGCCGATCCCGTATGCGGATGGCCGTTTGGAAGTCCCGAAGGGGCCCGGACTCGGCGTGACTCTCGACGCAGCGCAGGTGCGACGGTTCAGTCAGTAACCCTCGCCCGCGCGACAAGCGCGGGAGCGGTCGACGCGCTGCGTCGGATGAAGATGCTGAATGCAACGATGCCCTTCGCAGCACCGTCGCCCTCTGCTTCGCAACTCGCCCTCTCCCCAAGCCGGAGACGTTCTCATTACTCCTCCGGCTGAAAGTCCATCGCCACGCCGTTCATGCAGTAGCGCAGACCGGTCGGACGCGGCCCGTCCTCGAATACGTGGCCGAGATGGCCGCCACACTGGCTGCAGTGCACTTCCGTGCGGGTCATGAAGAGGCTGCGATCCTCCTGCGTGCCCAACGCGCCGTCGAGCGGGGCGTAGAAGCTCGGCCAGCCGGTGCCGCTTTCAAATTTCGTTTCTGACGAGAACAGCTTCTGGCCGCAGCCCGCGCAGACGAAGATACCGTGGCGCTTCTCGTTATTGAGCATACTGGTCCCAGCGCGCTCGGTCCCGTGCTTACGCAGCACGGCAAACTGCTGCGGCGTGAGCTTCCCCTGCCACTCCTCGTCGCGAAGTTCGATCGGAAAGTGCTCAGCCGTTGCTTCATGCCCGCCACCGAACAAGCGCTTCATCGCTCGATCTCCTGGATCCTGCCTTTACGCTACCTTGGGGACGAAGGGCCGGCTGGTAAAGTGCTCGGTGCCGCTGGCGAACCGTATGCCAGCCGCCTTCACCGCCTCGTCAGACACGCGCTCCAGCGGCACGTAGTAGCGGTCGTCGGTCTTCGTCACCGTGTCGTTGTCGACGCGGTTGTAGCAGCAGATCAGCGTCCAGCGCCGGTGCGCCGAGCGGTTCTGCGCGGAACGATGCAGTGTGTTGCTGTGGAAGAAGACCGCGTCACCGGGTTCCAGTTCGCACGGCACTTCCGGCAGGCGCGCCACGATCTGTCGCATGCGCACCGGATCGGCGACGTTCTGGCCCTCGCCCGGCACCGGCACGTGGTCGATGCGACCGAGCCGATGCGAGCCGGCGACCATCGTCAGGCAGCCATTCGCGGTGGTGGCGCTATCGAGTGCGATCTGGCAGCTTGCGAGGTCGGGGAACAAGCAGCCGTTATAGTACCAGTAGCCGTAATCCTGATGCCATTCCCAGGCTCCGCCGACAAATGGCTCCTTGGCGGTCAGCTTTGACTGGAAGTGATAAACTGGCCCGCCCAGGATTTGCTCCATCGTGTCGACCATGCGGGCGCAGCGCGCAGCCATGCCATAGACGCTGTCACCAGCGCGGTTCCACAGCGCAATGCGCGTCGCCGCGCCCTGCGCGTCCAGGCGGTCCAGTATATGGCTTGACACCTCCGGGTCCTGTTCCATGGCGGTGCGGAGCAAGTCGATTTCGTCGGTATCGAACATGCTGCGGACGATGACGAAGCCGTTCTCCTGGAATTCGGCGAGTTGAGGCTGGGAGAGGATCGAGGGCATTTGCGCGTTCCTTCCTTCTCGCATTGCGAGACCGGCCAGGCCGAAGTCTTGATCCGCTTTGTGGCTCGAGCCAGCGGGATAATTGCTTCGGCCTTTTGGGCAACGCAATGATGCTTCGGGTTACTCCGCCGCCGCGAGCTGCCGCCGCGCCGGATACAGTTCGCGTACCCGTTCCTGCGTATAGAGGTCTGTCCAATTCGCCAGGCTGCGGTCGGTGACCTGGCGCGGATCGTACCGGCGTTCTGGAATCTGCATGCGCTTGCCGCCGATATGCACATGGCGGATGCGCGTCTTGTCCTGCAGAATCGCGATATTCTCCAGGGGCGAGCCATCCACGGCGATGAAATCCGCGAACCGGCCCGTTTCCAGCAAACCGATACTGTTGCTGTGGTTCATGAAACGCGCGGTCACTGATGTGGCGCAACACAGCGCTTCGGCCGGCGTGAAACCGAGGTCACGCACGAAAATCTCGAGCTCCATCGCGTGCCATTCGCCGTACGGCGTCACCGCGAAGCCGGTGTCCGTGCCGGTCAGCATCGGCACGCCGGCCTGGCGCGCTTTCTGCATGTTCTCGCAGGCGATGACGTATTCGCGTTCCACGACAGGCGGACGGCCCCTCTGTGCGGCCGGCTCGTGCGGCTGGGTAAAGTCGATGATGTTGCGCTGGAAGGTCAGCGTCGGGCACAGCATGCTGCCCGACCGCACCATCGCGTCCAGGCATTCGTCGTCGAGGAACGTTGCGTGGAAGATCAGGTCCACGCCGGCGCGCGCCGCGTAAAGCACCGCCTCCTTGCCGCGGGCGTGCACAACCACCTTGCGGCCGAGACGATGCGCCTCGGTCACCATGCTGGTGGTCTCCTCCTGATTGAACGCAGCAATCAGCTCGCCGGTATCGCGCGTCTGGATGCCGTCCATCGCGATCTTGATGCAATCGACGCCATTCTTCACCTGAACGCGGATTTCCTCGATCGCGTCGTCCTTGTTGGTGACGAGGCGGCCGATTGACGTGTCTGGCACGCCGATCCAGGTGGGATACCAATCGGTCAATCCTTGCCGCGTGGTGAGGTAACGTCCCGCGGCAGTGACACGGGGGCCGTCGAACAGGCCGAAATTGATGGCGTTGCGCACGGCCAGGCTGACCTGGCCGGCATCGCCCGGGGCGCAGATCGAGGTGTAGCCTGCGGCGAGCACCTTCTGGGCAAAGAACAGGGCGCGGAGGGCGCGGAACTCGAGGGGCTGATAGAGGTCGATGTCTTCCTCGCTCTTGGCGTTGCCGTAGGCGAGGTGCGTGTGCACGTCGATCAGTCCGGGCATGACGAAGAGACTGGAATAGTCGAGTAAGCTGTCATGGACCGCGACCGGCGGCGCGTCGGCGGTGCTGCAGACAAACGCGATGCGCTGGTCGTCGATGCCGAGCGTGACGTTGCGCCGGACCGGCGTTCCGTCGCCCGGAAAGAACGTGCCGCAGCGGACATGGGTAATCATGGTGCGTCCTCCGGTTTCGCTGGTTGGGGCGGACGGTGGCACGAGCCGGCGGCGGATGCCAGCGGGCGGGGCCGCGGGTCAATCGCGCGGGTTTCTGAAGTAGATCCGAGGCAGCCGCCGTATTTTGGCCATGGTTCGCCGTACACGACCAGTGATGCGTATGATATCGCCTTGCTGGCTGCTGCTGGCGCTTGGCGCGTGTGCGGTGCCGCGCGCGCAGAAGGTGGCGCCGGTTGCGCACGTTCAGACGGCGCCACCGGAGGCGTGCGTGCAGGACGGGGTGGCGTCCTGGTACGCCCCACATCGCGGGCGAATCCGGATGGCAGATGGCCACCGTCTAAATCCGGCGGCTTTGACCGCAGCACATCGCTTCCTGCCATTCGGCACCATGGTGCGCGTGACGGATCTGGCGACGGGACGGTCGGTGCACGTGCGGATCACTGACCGGGGGCCGTTCCCGCGCGACCGGATCATCGATGTGACACCAGCGGTCGCGAGGGCGCTGGAAATGCGGCGCGCAGGGACCGCCCCGGTACGCCTGGAGATCGATGGGCCGGGCGAGACTGGCTGTCTGCTGCGGGACGCGCCCGGGTTGTAGCCGCGGCCGCGCGTGGCGAAAATCACAGGATTGATCACTGTGCGGCCGGAGAGCGTCGGCGCCAGGCAGCGCTAGGACCTCACGAAAGCGGAATCGGGCGCCGATCAACTGCGTCGGGACTGCCAAGGTGCGCAGGGCGGCTCGTCGCGCCAAGATGGACCGCGTCATCACCTCGCCGCTTGCAGTCTCACCCCCACCCGCCTATGTGGGGCCGCCAAGGTTGCGGAAAGGCCCCGCCCATGGCGCTTGACATCCCCCATCCCGAGTCGTCCCCCCTGCCCACCGCTCGAAGCGCCGCCCGCATTGAGGAGGCGCTCGCCTTCGACGACGTGCTGCTCGTCCCCGGCTACTCCCAAGTCCTCCCCTCCGCCACCGACACCCGCACCCGCCTGACCCGCGGTATCAGCCTCAATATCCCGCTCATCTCAGCCGCCATGGACACCGTCACCGAAGGCGACATGGCCATTGCCATGTCGCAGCACGGCGGCATGGGTGTCATCCATAAGAATCTCTCGCCCGAGGAGCAGGCCGCTTACGTACGCCGCGTCAAGAAATTCGAATCCGGCATGGTGGTGAACCCGCTCACCATCCACCCCGATCAGACCCTGGCCGACGTGAAGGCGCTGATGGCCACGCACCGCATCAGCGGCATTCCGGTGGTGGAGCGTCACACCAATCGCCTCGTCGGCATCGTCACCCACCGCGACGTGCGCTTCGCGACCGACCCTGACCTCAAGGTCTATGAGCTGATGACGCGGGAGAACCTGGTCACCGTCACCGCCGACGTGACGGCCGACCAGGCGCGCAACCTGCTGCACCGCCACCGCATCGAAAAGTTGCTGGTGGTGGATGACGCCTATCGCTGCGTCGGCCTGATCACTGTGAAGGACATGGACAAGGCCGAGACCCACCCGCTGGCCAACAAAGATGAACTCGGCCGCCTGCGCGTGGCCGCCGCGGTCGGCGTGGGCGAGGACGGCCGCGCACGCGCACGCGCCCTGATCGCCGCCGGGGTGGACGTGATCGTGGTGGACACCGCGCATGGCCACAGCCGCGGCGTGCTCGATGCCGTGGACGCGATCAAGAAAGAGTCCAACGCAGTGCAGGTGATCGCCGGTAACGTGGCGACGCCGGAGGGCGCGGTGGCGCTGATCGAGGCTGGCGCCGATGCGGTGAAGATCGGCATCGGTCCCGGCAGCATCTGCACCACCCGCATCGTCGCCGGCGTCGGCGTGCCGCAGTTCACCGCGGTGCTGGAATGCGCTGCCGCCTGCCGCGACCGCGGCGTGCCCGGGATTGCGGACGGCGGGATGCGCAGCAGCGGCGACATCGTCAAGGCGCTCGCCGCCGGCGCGGAAGCCGTGATGATTGGCAGTCTGTTCGCGGGCACCGACGAGGCGCCGGGCGAGGTGTTCCTGTATCAGGGCCGGTCGTACAAGTCGTATCGCGGCATGGGCAGCATAGGCGCGATGGCGCGCGGCTCCGCCGACCGGTACTTTCAGCAGGACATCAAGGACCAGCTCAAGCTGGTGCCGGAGGGGATCGAGGGCATGGTCCCTTACAAAGGCCCCGTCTCGCAGGTCGTGCATCAGTTGGTCGGCGGCGTACGCGCCGGCATGGGCTACACCGGCAGCGCGAATATTGAGACGCTGCAGCAGAGCGCTCGCTTCCGCCGCGTCACCAATGCCGGCCTGCGCGAAAGCCACGTGCACGACGTGTCAGTCACGCGCGAGGCACCGAACTACCGCCAGGATTGAGGAATGGGCGGCGCGTGCCTCTCCCGCGGCTTTAAGGTTGCGGCCCCAAGCGGACCAAGGGCCGCGGGAGGCGCCGCTCCCGAGCCATGTTTCGGGTCTCCGCCGCGATCTTCGACGCCTACGGCACGTTGCTCGACGTGCACGCCGCCAAGTCCCGCTATGCGGCGCGGCTCGCTCCGAACTGGCAGGCAATCAGCGCTGGCTGGCGCACGAAGCAGATCGAATGCAGCTGGGTGCGCAGCCTCGCCGGCGCGACACATCACCGCGACTTTTGGCGCCTGACTGCGGAAGTGCTCGCCCGGACCGCTGCCCGCCACCGCATAACCGACAGCGGGCCTATTGCTTCTGCGCACATAGCATGCCATATAGCGCGTGCCGATTGGTGCCGTAACACCGGGCCGGCCCAGGCCGGCAACCGAGAGGGAACCGCGCCTAGATGGCTAAGCCGAACATGCAATTGCCGAATGTGGTGATCAAGGAGTTGGGTCGTCGCCTCGACCAGCAGATGCAGAAGGCCGAAGAGATCGCTCGCGCAGGCGGCGATGTCGCGGGCTTTCTCGAACGTCTGAGACTTCCGGAAGACGGCAGCAAAGACTTTCTCCCGTTCGACCCGGCGAGCCTCCGCATCAAGCCCGGGCGTGTCCACCTCCCGGGCGTTGGTTGGGTTGGTGTGGATGGGCTGTCACCGGCTGCGGGTGCACGGCTGACCGAGATCGAGATTCGGCCCAAGGGCGGGGATTTTATGGTCCAAATGGAGTTCGAGGCTGCATGAAGCACGGCCGTGATCCGCTGACGCTCGCCCAACTGCAGCGACGCTTTTCCGATGAGGAGAAGTGCCTTGCCTTTCTTGAGCGAGCCCGCTGGCCACATGGTCCGGTGTGCCCGGTCTGCGGCGTGGTCGGTCACGTCTCGCGGATTACCACCCGTCCGGGGGCGTTCACCTGCCTCTCCTGCAAGCGGCGTTTCTCGGTGACCGCCGGCACGCCGATGCACAAGACGCATCTATCGCTCTGCACCTGGATCATCACGAGCTACCTGCTCGCCACGAGCAGCAAAGCTATCTCCTCGCTCAAGCTGGCCGGTCTGCTCGGGCTGCAATACCGCACTGTCTGGCACCTCACGCATCGCATTCGGGCGATGATGAACGATGCGCCAGAGTTGATGCGGGGCATCGTCGAGCTGGACGAGACCTCCATGGCAGGCAAGACGCGTCGAGCGAACCGG
Organism: Acetobacteraceae bacterium; assembly: GCA_030039695.1. The sequence continues at coordinate 66 of JASHVB010000001.1, read as the reverse complement.
CCGGAGCCATCGGCGCCGATCCCGCGGTTTGAGAAGCCTGGACCGCCGCGAGAGCCAAAAAAATCG
>JASHVB010000008.1 GCA_030039695.1 Acetobacteraceae bacterium | reverse complement strand
GGATGATCGTGGGACATGCCGTCTGGGCCCTTCATGGTTGGCCCGACCGATGGAGCAGCGCCGTGTCGTGGGAACGGTCGCTGGCCTCTTTAGCGCGCTTGTTTAGCCTCGCCGCAATCCGGCCGGACAAATCGCGAGGGCCCGGGGGATGCCGGGCGCGGCGGAACCTAGTGCGGCGGCGATTGCGCCGTCAACCCGGGCCCGTTAGGATGCTGGCCTAGGCGGGTGTAGTTCAATGGTAGAACGGCAGCTTCCCAAGCTGCACACGAGGGTTCGATTCCCTTCACCCGCTCCAGCACGTCTCATTTGAACCCACTGATCAGAGCCAGGACGCCGATGCCGGTGGCGACAATGCCGCGCAGCGCAAGCGAGCGTGGCAGCCGGATCAAATCCAGATCACGCTTAGGCGCTGGCCACAGGGCTGGCGCGGTTGGACCCGGACGGCTGATCATACCGCGTTGGCTGCGTCCTGCGCGCGGTTATAGAGGGGCAGCCGCCGTCGGCGGCGTGATCGACGCTCGTCAACAAACGGTAGGGATCCAGAAACACGCCGAAACACGCCTGAGACATTCCTGATGTAGGCAACACCTCGGACCACTCCCAGACATAAGGTCCCCAACCTTGGCGCGCTGCTTGCTCAGGAGGTGGTAGCGCGTCTTTTCTATTAGTGGCGACTCGATCAGGTACGGCTACCGTATTGGCACTGCGACGGTCTTATGCGGCAATCGAAGCCACTCCGGCACGCTGCGGCATTCCCAGCGCAACGGCGCTTCCATCATGGGTGTTGCGTGAGCTAGCGAGGGGCGGAAATGACGGTGCTACGATTTTTCGTCTGGTTCGCCTGCATGATCCTGGGGCTTTATGGAGTTATGATGCTGGCTTTAACGCAGCATGGCGTCGCCGCGTTGTTGCTGGCGCCGCTGTGGATCGTTTGGGCCTTCTGGACGCTCGGCTGGCGGACGTTGCGCGTCGCGGGCGCCACGTGGCGAAGGGAGTGACGTCCGGATCTGGACATAGGCCGCTCGGGAAACCGGGCGGCCTTTTGCGTTCGCGCTGGCTTAGGTTGTGTTGTTGGAACAACGGTTGTCTGGAAGGAACCGACAATAGCAGGTGACTCGAGAAAACTCTGGCGGAAGTTCAAGGCAGATCACCCAGAGTTCGAGAGGAATTAGGCGTTCAAAGCCGATCTCGGTCCGAACTTCGACAAGCTCGAAAAATCGATAAATTCGGCGGCCACCAAGTTAGGCGGCATTCTTGACGACATCGACGAGATTTTGGAGCACCTGACCCAAATTAAGGCGATTATGACGTCATACACTCACGCTGCGCACACGCAGCACCTTGAAGACGTGGAAGCGACCCTAATCGAGATGGATGGCGAGTTCGACGATCTCGGGCAGATGTGGGTCGACGCAAAGAGGCGCATCGACAAAATCATACGTTCGTCGGAGACCTAAGCAACAGTAGCTTACGCTACGGATTCCATCTCTGGGCAGGAGTCCCTGGACGACAACCCAAGCCCCTCGCTGGTGACCTGGCACACCGCGTCCGGGGCGCCATCTTTGCGGTGGCCTGACGACCTCGAGGACGACCGACCATGCCCAAGCGCAACCCGATGCCGCGGGCGTTGCGCACAACGCCGTTCCGCCAGCGCCGCACGAAGACGAACGCTGAGACGATGCGGCAGCTCGAGCGGAACCACCGCCGGCGTCTGGAAGCGCCGCAGCCGCCCACGGCGGGGGGCGCGGCATGAGGCGGCTCTGGTCGGCTGCCGTGGGCGCTGGCGGCTCGCGGGGCTGTACCGCCGCCCAGTAACAAGCGGCCGACGCGCGTGTGAAGGCAGAGTACGCTTTGGAAGAACCAGACCGCCAGCGGGAATGGGACGCCTTCACCGCATCGCATCCCGACGAGGCGCAGAAGGCGCTGGCGATCCAGCGGCGCTTCCGTGAGTCGCTGGCGTGCGAGCAGGGGATTAATCTCCTTGTGGCAGCCGATGAGGATGACAGCAATAAAGCATCAGCTTTCCACCATGAGTTGCTGAATATCCGGGATGCCCAATGCGGAAATCCGCCGACAATGCCGCGCGGATAGCCGATACCGCCACCGTGATTGATGTCCGGATCTGGACGGGGCCGGTCCAGCGACGAACCGGCCTATTCTATTGGCGGCGGGTTGGTGCTGGTCAACGAACGGTAAACAGCCAAAAGCGCGCCGAAACCTGTCTGAAAGATTCCGGCTGTATTGTGCTCGTGCTGCGGGTCTCTCCGCGGCCACGACAGCTCACAAGAGTCCTCCTGGCGGCCTGGTCGTCACCGCGTCCCGGCCGCCTTCTTTGTTGCCGCCCTTTTGTTAACCCTTGGTAGGCAAAAACGCCTGGGAGCGAGGGCCCGCTGCAGGAGAACCCAGCCCTAACATCGCTGCCGCTGCACGAAGCGTTGTACAGCTTTACCACGCTGACTGCCCCCGGTTCCGTGGACAGGTACGCCTTTGCCGCCAACGACCGTGGCGAGGGCGCCGGAAACTACGAAGCAGCAGTGGGGGGCACTGCTTTCTGGCAAGTTCCGAGGGCGGCGGGGCAAGTGGAGGTGGTTTCGGGTTCGGGGAGCGGCTCTCCGTGCACGCGCGCCAGGGCGGCTTGAACGACCTGGTGCCCGGTGTTCCGGGCATCCCTGGCGGATCACCGTGGTCTGCGAACGGCCCCAGCATGGTGGATGAAACTGCCGGCGCCGGCCCGCGCTTCGCGTCGTTCGACGGGTTGGCAGGCGACCAAACGGCGACGCAGGCGTTGTTGCCATGCCAGCGGCACATCGCCGGGTGGTGGCTACGGCCGGGCGACCGGGTGTCCAACCTCGAACCGCAGGTGATGAGTTCGGTGCGTTGAGCCTGTGATCATCGCGCGTCGCCGGATACGCCGCTGCGGGCCGCTCAGTGTCCCGCCCGTATTTGCGATTTCCCCTCGGGGCGGACACGTTTGCAGCACAAGTGCTGTGCGCAACTATCCAATAGTCTGTCCCCCTCCCGCACCCACTTCCTGGGCAACGATGCAACAGGAGAAGATGCGATGAAGAGACCGATCATGGCCGGTGCCGCCGCGATAATGCTCGGGTTGAGCATGGGTGTCGCCAGCGCCGCAGAGATCGGCGACGGCTCTACCAACGGGTACCTCCAGCAACAAATCGATCCCCGCAACGGTTCGACCTACAGCGTCGGCACGGGTGCGGCGCATATCGGCGACGGGTCCTCTCCTGGGTACCACACCCCCGTCTTCAGCGGTGGAACAGGCGGTTAATAGGCCCCGGCCTGGCAGCAAATAGCCATTGTCCACAGAGGATGCCGCGGCATCGGGTTGTGGGGTCGACCTCGAAGCCAGTCAGGTGCGACGCATCTGGTGGCGGGGCATTCTCATGGTCTCGCCCATGTCGTTGCGGCCCCTTCGGCCGCTGCCGCCATAGCTTGCAGAGCCTCGCCGATCGGCCAGGAGGTTCGACGGTTTGGGGGCGGATTTTCCTCCCCCGACCTGCACCTCGCCTGGCCTCGCCCCCATCACACCGAGCGCTCTAGATGGATCGTGTAGTGGCATTTTCGACGCAACAGCACGATCGATTCGAGCCTGATCACACCGCCCCGGGATTAGGAATGAATATGATGCGCCTACGACTGCATTTTGGCAGCTGAACGTCGACGGATGTGTCGGCATTGCCGGCGCGAGCATCCAGCAAGGCCCGAAAGGAAGCTGGCGTCGCTATCGCCAGACGCACCAGTCCTGCCGGTCGCCGATTGTTGCGCCCGCCGGGTTGGCGGGTTGATGGTCGTGCCCGCGAAGTCCCGCAGCACGGCTAGCCGACCGGCACACAAAGTGGCACGAGATCGCCATGCGCTTCCCGTCCTGGCTTCCGTGGGTGCTCGGGTTCCTGACTGCAATCGGCCCAGCTTCCATCGATATGTATCTCCCTGCCTTTTCTGCGATCGAGGCGTCCTTCGGTGCCTCTCCCGGTGCCGCGCAGCTCACGCTCGCCAGCTATTTCGCGGGGCTGGCGGTCGGGCAGATGTCGCAGGGCACCTTGTCTGATCGGTTCGGCCGGCGAAATCCGATCATGGCTGGCACCATCATCTATGCGATGGCCTCGATCGGCGCCGCTCTGTCCCGGAGCGTTGGATGGCTTGCGTTCTTCCGCTGCGTCTCGGCGATTGGCGGCGCGGCCGGGACGGTTATTCCCCGCGCGATCGTGCGTGACCTGGCCACCGGTCACGCGGCAGCGGTGATGATGTCGCAGCTGACGCTCGTGCTGGGTGTCGCGCCGATCCTGGCGCCGAGCCTCGGCGGCGCGGTTCTGATCTTCGGCACCTGGCGCTGGATCTTCTGGATTCTGGCCGCCTATGCCCTGCTCTGTTGCATCCTGGTCTGGTTCCTGGTGCCCGATACCTTGCCGAAGGACAGGCGCATCAAACTGAACCCGGCAGCGCAATTGCGCACCTACTGGTCGATCCTTCGCGAGCGTTTCTTCGTCACCCACGCCGCTATGGGGTGCTGTGCGTCGCTATCCTTCTTCGCCTATCTGAGCGGCTCCTCACCTGTGTTCATCCGCGGGTTCCATCTGTCGCCCTCGCAATTTGCGCTGATCTTCGGGTTATGCTCGATGGGGTTGATCGTGAACTCTCAGGTCAACGCACGCTTGGTGCGGCGTATCAGCCCATCGCGTATCCTGCATATTATCG
>JASHVB010000007.1 GCA_030039695.1 Acetobacteraceae bacterium | reverse complement strand
GACCTGGCTTTGTGCAAACGCCGCACGGGCGACGACCGCGGACAGCTGGTGTGGCGGGACCGGCTCGCGTGGATCGGCATCGAGGCGACGCGGTTCGACCCCGGCCAGCCGTTGCCGCTGATCCTCTACACCGCGCCCAGCATCACGCGCACTGCGGCGCTGGAGACGCTGGAACGCGCGGGCCGGTCTTGGCGCATCGTTTGTTCCAGCGGCAGCCTGAGCGGCTTGCGCGCGGCGGCATTGGCGGGCCTCGGTGTGACCGTGCACGCGCGCGGGCTGATGCCGGAAAGACTGAGTGAAATGCCCGCGGCGCTCCGGCTACCGGAGCTCGGCGAGGTGGAGTTTGTCGTGCTCGGCGCCGGACGTACGATGCGCGGTCCTGCGGCGGAACTGGCCGACGCGCTCCTGGCGAGCGGCGATCGGCTGCAGCGGCGGGCCTAGCACGGGCGGACCCCACCATTCCGCATGACGGGAGGCAGTGCCGCGGCCGGCCCGCCTTGGATGGCACGCTCGCGGCCAGCACTCGTCGTCAGTTGGGTGCGGGGAACCTGTTTCTTGTTACCTGCGCTGTACCGAAGCAATCTGCCAGAGAGCAGTCACACACGGGAAAGGAACGTCATGCCCCAGCCACTTCGCGGCGCCGACCTCGTCATGCGGACGCTGGAGCGCGCCGGACACCGCACGATCTTCACGCTGTCCGGCAACCACATCATGTCCATGTTCGATGCCGCGATCGATACATCGCTCGACCTCGTGCACACGCGGCACGAAGCGGCCGCGGTGCATGCCGCTGACGCGTGGGGACGCATGACCGGCAGGCCTGGCTTCGCCATGGTCACCGGCGGCCCGGGCCACGCCAACGCCACCGCGGCGCTGATGACGGCACAAGGGTCTGAATCACCGCTGGTGCTGCTGTCCGGCCACACGGAGACGAACCAGCTTGGCCGCGGCGGTTTCCAGGAACTGAGCCAGGCGGCGATGGCGTCACACGTTGCGAAGGCGTCCTGGACGGCGACGTCGGCGGAATCGCTCGGACTAGAGGTCGCCAAGGCAATCCGCATCGCCACATCCGGGCGGCCGGGTCCGGTGCATCTCAGCCTGCCATCGGATCTGCTCGACGCGCACGTCGCTGACAACGCCGCGGTCTGGCCGGAGGCGGGCGATTTTGTTTCAGCGCCGGTCGCCCTCAGCGATGCCGCAGCGGATGCCGTGTTGAACATCATCGCATCCGCCGCCCGCCCGCTGATCATTGCCGGCCCCGCGCTCGCCAATCCTGCCGGTCGCGCCTTGTTGGCAAGGCTCGAGGCCGCGACACAGATCCCGACGTGCATCATGGAAAGCCCGCGCGGGTTCAATGACGCGACGCTCGGTTCGTTCAACGAGCTGATCCAGCGCGTCGATCTGATCGTACTGCTGGGCAAGGCTTTCGATTTCACCTTGAAGTTTGGCGAGGCGCCATGGATTGATCCGGCCTGCCGTTTCATTTCGATCGATCCGGAAGGCACCCTGGTCGACCGGGCCGCACGCGAGACGGGCGCGCGCTTCGCCTTCGGCTGTGTCGCCGACACGCACCCCGTCGGTCAGACGCTGATCTGCCGTGCCGGCGAACGCACGATCGGCAACGCGGCGTGGCTCAGCGAAGCGCGGGCGGCGTTCAACGACCGGCCAGCATCCTGGGCAACACTTGGTTCGAAAACACCCGGCAAACTGCACGCGATCGAAGTGTTCCGGGCGTTGAGACCGTTCATTGAACGTTCGCCCGACACTGTGCTGATCTGTGATGGCGGCGAATTCGCGCAGTGGGGACAGGCTGCTCTGCCGGTGCCGCCCCGACGCATGATCAACGGTGTCGGCGGCTCAATCGGCAGCTCCTTGCCGATGGCCGTCGCCGCACGTGTCGCGGAACCGAGGGCGCCGGTGATCGCGGTGCTCGGCGACGGAACTTTCGGCTTCCACATGGCGGAACTCGAAACTGCTGCGCGACGCGGTTTGCCGTTCGTGGCTGTGGTCGGCACCGATGCGCGCTGGAACGCAGAATACAATCTGCAAGTGCGCGACTATGGCCGCGACCGCGCGGTCGGCTGCGAGCTCAGCGCACCGCGTTACGATCTGGTCGCTGTCGCGCTAGGCGGACATGGCGAATTGGTGGAGCACGCCGACGACATGACAGGCGCGATCGAACGCTCGCTGGCCAGCGGCAAGCCAGCCTGCATCAACGTGATGATCGAAAGTATCCCGTCGCCGGTGCTGCGCCGGCCAGCCTGATGGCAACGGAGACGGAAGATTGCGCGGCGAGGGGGCCGCAGGCCGCGGACGGATGCGACATCCACCGCGCGGGCGGTCGCCATCTCACTGTGGTCGGCAGCAATCCGTGGTTTCACCCTGCCGCAGGACCGCTGGCCGCCAAGCGTTAACCTGCCGGTGCGCACGCCACAAGCCGGCCCTTCACGCAGCGCAGCGCCGCCATTGAACCATAGTGCTTGCCCGCCACGTCCCGGGCGGCTAATCCCCCGCTTTCGTCCAGCAGGAGTACTGGTCATGGGCTACCGGGTCGCGGTCGTCGGCGCCACAGGAGCGGTCGGACGCGAAATGCTCAAGACGCTCGCCGAGCGGAATTTCCCCGTCTCCGAGGTGGCCGCTGTCGCATCCGGCCGCTCGGCCGGCCAGGAAGTATCGTTCGGCGAAAAGACCGTGCTCAAGGTGCGCAGCCTGGATACGTTCGACTTCCGCGGCTGGGATATCGGCTTGTTTTCGCCCGGCGCCACGGTCTCTGCCGTGCACGCACCGCGCGCCGCTGCCGCGGGCTGCGTGGTGATCGACAACACCAGCCAGTTCCGCATGGAGCCGGACATCCCGTTGGTGGTGCCCGAAGTCAACCCCCAGGCGCTGCGCCTGTTCTCGAAACGCAACATTGTCGCCAACCCGAATTGCTCGACCATTCAGATGGTGGTGGCGCTGAAGCCGCTGCACGACCGCTGGACGATAAAGCGTGTCGTCGTCGCCACCTATCAGTCCGTCTCCGGCGCCGGCAAGGAGGGGATGGACGAGCTATTCAACCACACTAAGAAAGTGTTCGTGCACGAGGCTGACAAGCCCGAGCAATTCACCAAGGAGATTGCGTTCAACGTCATTCCGCATATCGACCGGTTCATGGATGACGGGGCAACGAAGGAAGAGTGGAAGATGACTGTCGAGACGAAGAAGATCCTCGATCCCGACATAGCGGTGCATGCGACGTGCGTGCGCGTGCCAGTCTTCATCGGCCACGGCGAGGCGGTGAACGTGGAATTCGCGGAGCCGGTCACCGCCGGCGAGGCGCGTGCAGCACTACGCGAGGCGCCCGGCGTCGAAGTGGTGGATGTGCGCGAGGATGGCGGCTACGTCACGCCGCTGGAATGCGCGGGCGAGGACCCCGTGTTCGTTAGCCGCATCCGCAAGGACCCGACGGTAGCGAACGGCCTGTCGTTTTGGTGCGTGTCCGACAACCTCCGCAAGGGCGCGGCGCTGAACGCGGTGCAGATTGCCGAGACACTCGTCGCCCAGGCTATGCTGACAAAGAAAGTGGCGGCCTAGCGCGTGAGCACGACGGAGCGGACGCTCTCTCTGCACGCCAGAGAGCGCCTCCGCTGCTGCCGCACTTAGCGTAAGACGCCACGTGCAGGGCGTCGAACCGCGTTTCGGCAGCCTGCCCTGTCGTCTTCATTTCGCCGCCGGCATACGTCTCATCGCCGGCAGCGATGCCCTGCACCAGCCGGTCTTTGTCCACCATCATGCGGCGTATGCGCCGGCCGGGGGGCCACGCGGTTCTTTGGCCGATACCGAGGTGTGCGGCCGATTTCACCGAGGAGGCGCCCATGCTGGTCGGCGCGATGAGGTAGAACGCGGTGAACCAGGTTCGCAGCGGCAGATGCGTGCCGAGGAACGACGTGCCATGCGTGGCCCGGAATTCGCCCTTGCAGGCGTCGCATCGCGGGTCGTGCGCACGGCCACAAAAGCCGATAGGTCCGAAACAAGCTACACGCTCGGTCCGCGGAAATTTCAGGTCTGCGGCTGCAAGTGATCGTTCGGACGAAGAGGAGGCTGGTGTCGGCTCAGCCGGCGTTCACTCGACCACGATCCTTGGCCCGCTCGTCCTCACCACAGCCATCCCCGATATCTTTCCCCACACCGCGTCAGCCACGGCCGCGAAAGCCTTCGCACCGTCGGATTGCGGCGCCGCCGCTACGATCGGCGTGCCCGCGTCCGACGCCGTGCGAATATCGAGCAG
>JASHVB010000285.1 GCA_030039695.1 Acetobacteraceae bacterium | reverse complement strand
CTCTCATGCCATTGCTCCTGTCGGTCCTCGACCGTCCGTCGCTATGCTAGGGCAGGGCAGATCAGTGCTCAGCCCATCCAGACTCGCAACTTTTGGGCCAGCACTGCGTGCAGATCAACTGCATGATCCGAGAGAATCCTGCATGTAAAACCATGTCGAATCGACTGGATGGACAGAACTCCCCCTACCACGGATTTTACGCCAGGTGCCAATCGGCTTATACCAGAGGGATAGACCATTGGCCTGTTCTGGCCGAACGGCAGGAGGTTTGCGTTTGCTTCTGACGTAATGAGGGAACGAAGGAGGAATACCCATGGCCCTTATCAAGCACATTGCGATCGCGAGTCGGGATCCGGCGGGTACCGCTGAGTTCTACAAGAAGCACTTCGATCTGAAGGAGCTGTACCGGCAGCCGAGGGACACCGGTGACGATGGTGTCTGGCTCAGCGACGGTTATATCTATTTTGCCATCCTGAAGCACGGGCCGAACACGCCCAAGCTCGGACCTGACCAGGCATCGGATTTCTGCGGCATCCACCATATCGGCTTCATGGTAGAGGATCTGAACGCAAAGGCGGCCGAACTGGACGCGGCGGACGTGCGACACGTGCTGGACAACCCGGATAGTACGGCGCCGCGACGGACCAGCATGATCAGAAACGCCACAAATGAGAAGTACATAGGACCGGACTGGGTGCATATCGACGTTCGTGAGAAGGGGTGGAACGAGATCATTGAGGCTCACACTCAGCTTTATGAACTGAAGCCGGTCATAGCTGAACGCTAAGCAGAGCCATGATGACGGGAGCGGCGTAAGGGTCGTGTGCCTGGGACATAGGCGTGGGATGGACGCCTGCAGATCACGCCGCTTCCAATCTACCGGTTGCGGGTTTGTGACTGAGGCTGTAGGCCTGATCCCGTTGTGACCCCGCCCGATCCCCGGACTCGCGTCGCGCTACACCTTCCCGTCTGGGCTAAGTCGGGATGCGGTCCGATCGTCGACGACCTCGACGCGCCGAGACAACAGGGCGATGAGCGTCGCGGTGGCGGGCACCAAGCAGGAACGGGCCGACGCGGCGTAGACGCTCTCATGCTGCCGAGCTACGACGACGGCGATCAACTGCTGTCAGTATCCTGAAATGAGCAGACTTAGTGTCCGACTCGAGTCGGAATGGCAACCGATAATCATCGTGGGCACCCACGACTGCCGGTAAGCAGCTGTGTGGACGTGCCATGCGGCGGGACACAGCTTTACGTTGGCGATATGGCGCCGGATTGTCGCGTTGCCAAAAACGAAAAGTGGGCGTCCTTTCCCGTTGGCGCCATTAACCCCGGAATTTGCCGGCGCAGCCTTCCGGATATTGGCCGCAATATCGCGAATCTGGCGGAAGCTGGTGACCGGCGGCTGGTGGTCATCCGAGTTCACGAGGCTGGCCAAGCAGAATTTCGACGATGCTGGCCGAGCACTAGCACCTGATCAGCGGGTAAAGCGTGGTGCGGCGCAGGCCCCGCGCCCGCGCAACGTCCTCCATGGCTCTCTTGGTCAAAGGCTCGGGGTAGCGCCCGAGCAGGCCGCGGACCGCCGCCTCGTGGCGGGGAGTCTCCATCAAGGTGGGGTCGTTGTTGGCAAAATCGTCCGACATCGGCGGCTGACCTCGCAGCAACCTGCTACATCTAAACTCCTAGATTAACGGCAACGACAGCCCGGAGATCCCTGAATTCATGAGACAGTTCAGAATCATCGGCAGTCGTAAGTCATTGGTTTCCCCCGCTCTAGAGTCCGGTCATTAATGGCAACACGACACCCGCCAAGCTGACCCTAGAGTGAACCAGGCCCTTGTTTGCGGCAGCACGACACCGTGCCGCACCATGAGATCATGTATGGCGCGCAAGCGCTGCCCATCCATCAGCTTCTGTTCAATATCGCCGGGGAACTGTGTTTGCGCGGTTCTATCGACCTCAGCCCTGCCGGGCGTCTGAGCGAAGCCGATCACAACAATAGACCATCACCCACGCGCCGCCTGCTTTGGCGCACCGCAGGCGCTACAGTCAGCGCGATCATCGCGGCGGTATGCCAGCCGCCGGCCGCCGAAGATCTTGCCCCGCGGGCCACCTCGGCGAGATGGAAAGACTGCGGGGCAAGCTCGGCTGCAGAATGATTGATCCGCTCACGCTCGACGCCGACCTCCCCGACCGCAAAGTCGCAAGATAGCACACAGACCGCCTCCTTGACATAGGAGTATATGCGCCTAACTTGTCTGCATCATGATTTATTTCAGAGCGAGACACTGAATGACTACCATCGACCGGCCGGAGGCAGAGATATGCAATTGTGCAGCCCTGCGCCAAGCCGCGCGGCGTGTCACGCAGTTCTATGACCAACACCTTGTGGCGGCAGGGTTGCGTACCACCCAGTTCTCGATCCTTGCCAAGCTCAAAGGTTTGGGACCGATGACGGTTAACGCGTTGGCCGAAAAGATGGTCATGGACCGCACGACGCTGGGCCGAAACATTCTGCCCCTTGAGCGCGAGGGCCTTGTTGCCGTGCGGCCCGGGTATGCCGATCGGCGCACCAAAGAGCTGCATCTGACCGAACTCGGGCGCGCACGACTGAGGGCCGCGGCCAAGAGGTGGGCGCAGGCACAGGCAGAATTCGAGGCTGCGTTCGGCAAGAAGCGCGCCCTCGACCTGCGCCGTGTCATGCGCGACGTCGTCACGAGTGACTTTGCCACCAAGGCGGGGTCGGCCTGAGTTCAACGCTTTACAGTCTGGCGAAAGGAGGGCACGCAATGCCTCTCGCAAAGATCCATGTTCTGGAAGGCCAATACGATGATTCGCGCTTGAACGCCGTGTCCGCGGCCATTCAGGAGGCGCTGATCAGCGTGCTGAAGGTGCCTCCGGACGACTTCTTCCAGATCATCCAAGTCTTGCCGCGAGGCCACTTCCGGCATACGCCGTCGTTCCTTGGTCTGAAATACTCCGGCGACCTGATCGTGCTTGAGGTGACGTTCATCTCTGGCCGTCCAAAGGACACGCGTCTCGCCCTGCTTAAGGAGTTAAATGAGCGGATCGTTGTGGCCGCCGGCATTTCGCCCGACGATCTCTTGATCCAGCTCAGCGAGCTTCCGGGCGAGAATATCTCTTTCGGGCAAGGCCTCGCGCAGCGTGCCTTTGTGTCGCAAGGATCTTGAGCGGAGAAAGCAGCTATGAGCAAGCTCGACGGGAAGGTTGCTCTCATTACCGGCGGCAATAGCGGAATCGGCCTTGCCACAGCCAAGCGCTTTGTAGCTGAGGGCGCCTATGTGTTTATAACGAGCCGCCGCGAAGCGGAACCGTTGAAGCGCTCAAGAACATCGGCAGAAACGTCACCGGCGTTCAGGGAGACGTCGCGGAGCTCGGCGCACTCGACAACCTGTTCGCCAGGATCAAGGATGAGAAGCAGCGGTTCGACGTTGTCATCGCGAATGGCGGCATGGCCAAATTTGGGATCCTCGGTGAAATCACCGAGGAACTCTTCGACGCCCACTTCGACAGCAATGTGAAAGGCGTCTTGTTCACGGTGCAGAAGGCGTTGCCTCTGCTGGTCGATGGCGCGTCGATCGTACTCAACACCTCGATCGCCGCCAGCACAGGGCTTGCCGCCAATAGTGTGTACAGCGCCACAAAGGCCGCTGTGCGGTCGTTCGTGCGCACCTGGGCCACCGATCTCAAGTCTCGCCGCATTCGCGTGAACGCCGTCAGTCCGGGATCAACAGACACGCCCGGGTTCTGCGACCTTCTCGCGTCGTCGTCGGTCGGCGAGCAACGCCGGGCGATTATTGCCAACACGTTCCTCTCGGACCACTCGGTACGCCAGATGAGATCGCGCGAGCGGTCGTGTTCCTCGCCTCCGATGACAGCAGCTACATCACAGGAACCGAGTTGTTCGTCGATGGTGGAATCGCGCAGGTATAGGCGGGATCGCCGACCCTTCAATCTGCGTCCGAATTCGACCGTTTGAACAGAAACCACTCAAGTGAGGGAGCCAGAGCCATGATCTCCGGGCATTCAGTCGTGTTTGCGGAACCCGTCCGGACAGCAATCGGCACGTTGGGGGGAAGCTTGAAAGACGTGCCTGCCGTAGAACTTGGCGCTGTCGCGATACGCGCTGCTGTCGCGCGCGCCCAGGTTCAGAGGAATGACATAGAAACGGTCGTAATGGGCAACGTCATCCAAGCTGGCAACAAGATGAACCCGGCACGTCAGGCAGCCACCGCCGGCGGGTTGGCGGTGACGACACCGGCGCTCACAGTGAATCGGGTATGCGGATCTGGCGCACAAGCCATCGTCTCCGCCGCGCAGGAGATCAGCCTGGGAAATATCCGGGCCGCCGTCGCGGGCGGCATGGAAAGCATGGATCTCGCCCCTTACCTCATCGGACGGGCCCGCTGGGGTTATCGCATGGGAAACGGAGACCTCTTGGATAGTGCATTACGGGACGGGTTGAACGATGCCTTCTCCGATTCTCCCTCCGGTTGGCACACTGAAGATCTGGTGCAAAGATTCGGCGTTGGCCGCGAGGCACAAGATCGCTGGGCGGTGCGATCGCAAGAACGTTTCTTCGCTGCACAGAGCGCTGGGCACTTCGACGTGGAAATCGTTCCGGTCGAGATTGCAGGCCGCAAGGGACCGATCGTATTCGATCGGGACGAGCACAACCGGCCAGGCACAAGCCTCGATGTCCTTGCTCACCTGAAGCCCGCCTTCCGTCCCGAAGGCACCATCACGGCCGGCAATGCGCCCGGTCTGAATGACGGAGCCGCCGCCGTCGTGTTGATGGATGAAGGTTGGGCGGACCAGCGCGGATACCGTGCGGTCGCCCGCTTGGTGTCCTACGGAATTGCCGCCGTGGAGCCCGGCATGTTTGGTCTCGGACCGATACCTGCAGTGAAGCAGGCGATAGAACGTGCCGGCTGGGACATTGGATCTGTTCAGCGCTTTGAAATCAACGAGGCGTTCGCGGCGATTGTCATCGTCGTGATGAACGAACTTGGCCTGCGGGACAGCGCTGTCAACGTTGAGGGCGGGGCGATCGCTCACGGCCATCCAATCGGTGCCACCGGCGCAGTCCTCGTCACACGACTCATCCATTCTATGCGGCGCGACGGGCTCTTGCGGGGCGTTGTGACGCTCTGCATCGGTGGCGGGCAGGGTATCGCCCTGGCGATCGAGACGCTGGATTAAGTCATGACACGCAGATCTGACGACAGGGCGGTGCCGACCATATAGTAGACGGCGGGCGGGGCGTCGTATGGCGTGCGCGATCTCCGCGTGCGGATTGGCAACCGGGCACGGCTACGAGGTTTCGGTGTTCCTGTGTTCGCCGACTGCCATCCCGATGCCCGCACCTGGCTCATCGCGCAAGCCAGGTCAGGCCGACTGCATCAACGCGGTCGTGTCATCGACGGACTTGAGCGCGCGCCGGCCGGGCTTGGCATGTTGTTCCG
>JASHVB010000284.1 GCA_030039695.1 Acetobacteraceae bacterium | reverse complement strand
TCCCGGCGAGGAGATCATGGTCCTGCAATGGCTGGGTCTCATGGTTCGAATGGATCCCAGCTGGTGCGGCAAACCGCCATGTTGGGGGAAAAGTCAGATTCAATCCCCCCGACCGAGGCACTTAACAGCGGGACGATACGTGGTAGGTTTCAGTACGACCCGCGTCCCATTCGTGAGGCTCCGTACCCGATCATCCTGACCAACTTCCGGGACCTCCGTACGGCAAGATGGGTCTCCGCTTTTCTCGCGCCGACGTTTCATCAACAGGGGGAGGAGCTCACCTGTCATGAGCAGGAACATAACAGTTCCGGACGTCGGGCACGACGATCGCGGCCTCGATCGGCGGCGATTTCTTAAGAACCTGTACCTCTCCGGTGTCGCTGGGGTCGGCGTAACCGGCCTCGCTCCGTTTCGTGCACGTGCGGAGGAAATCGAGCTGAACTACACGTTTTGGCCTTTCGGCGACCAAGTCATTGCAGAAAATGCCCGTGTTTTCGCTAAGCAATACGGGATCAAGGTCAGACTCCAACCGACCTCGGGCGACTACCCTGCGATCATGGAGACCAAGCTGGTTTCGGGCACGCGCCTCGACCTGTTTCGCGCGCAACGAGGCCAGGCGTCCCGATGGTTCGCCGCTCGATGGATCCGGCCGATCGACGATATGCCCGACCTCGACAAAATAAATCAGGAAGAGTTCCCGGCCATCGTAACGGACGCGCAGTCGTGGCCCGATCACAAGTGCATCGGCCTGACGTACTACAATGGCGGACCCTACTGCATGTTCCGCAACGAAAAAGTTCTTTCCGCAGGAGGATACGAGGCGACGGCCAACGTCTCCGATTATCCGCAGACCTGGGATGAGATTTATAGGCAAGCGGCCGATCTCAAGAAGAGAGGCATCGTCGAACACCCGATCCTGCCGACCTGGTTCAGGTCGTGGACGGGCACTCCGTGGGCGCTTTACGCCCACTGCGCTTCGGAAGGGGACGGGCTCGTTGACGACGATATGAAGTCCACCTTTGGCTTGAACACGCCAATCCTGAAGGTACTATCCGACTGGAAACGGTGGTGGGACGAGGAACTCGTGCCGCGGGCTATCCTGACATGGCAGGAACCTCAGATGGCAAGCTCATGGATGAAAGGTCTTCACGCCTTCCACTACCAGTCGGACTATAACAGCTTTGCCTATTCTGACCCGAAGAATGGCGACTTCGCCCGCTACTTCAACATGAACCCGGTCATGCCCGGCGCAACCCACGGTACCACGCTGGTCGGCCATGCCCTGCACGTCATGAGCAACACGCAACGCGCCGACGCAGAGCTCGAGGCAGCCTTTAACCTGATGAAATCCTTTAGTTGGCGCGACAAGAACCACGAACTGCGGATGCCGAAGGAATGGGCGATGCTGGCGAACCTGCAGATGCCTTTTCCGGAGGTGTATGACGATCCAAAGGTACGGCAGGCCATCATGAAGTGGATGTACCCCCCGCTCGCCAGCGAGAACTATAGGTGGCTGTTCGAGGGGCGGCGGAAGGCCGTGCCGGGCAACCAGCTAAAGGCAAGCTGGCAAGAGCAGTGGGAAGTCGGCATGCAGCAAATGATCGAAGATGAGCTCCTGCTGAAGGGTACAGCGACACCAAAGGATGTAGTGATCGCCATGAAAGCCAGTTGGGAAAAGCTTCGGTCTAGGTATGCAAAGCTATAGACTTGACGATTTGTCAACGCGATACCGGCGGCCGTGATGGCCGCGGTGGTTCTCCAGCAGGTTTCTCGCTGCTATCACGAAACGGTCGCGGTGGACTCGCTCGACCTAGAGATCGCCGACCAGGAATTCGTCGTCCTGTTGGGGCCTTCGGGGTGCGGCAAGACAACAATTCTCAATATGATCGCCGGGACCGACGCACCAACGAGCGGACATATCCTGGTCGGCGGCCGTCCCATGGAGCATGTCCCGCCCGAGAAGCGCAACGTCGCCATGGTGTTCCAAACCATCGCACTCTACCCACACAAAACCGTCTATGAGAATATCGCGTTCCCGCTGCGCATGGCCAGGGTAACCCGGACAGAGATCGATGAGCGCGTACGCGCCGCCGCGAGAGTGCTGCGCATCGGCGATTTGCTCAACCGGCGTCCACATGAGCTTTCTGGCGGCCAGCGGCAGCGTGTTGCAGTCGGCCGGGCGGTTGTGCGCAACCCAGTCGTCTTCCTGTTCGACGAGCCGCTATCGGCGCTTGACGCCGAGCTTCGGGGGGAAATGCGCGTCGAGATTAAGAAGCTTCACGAGCGGCTTGGTTCGACTTTCATCTATGTCACCCACGACCAGGTCGAGGCCCTTACGATGGCCGATCGCATCGCGATCATGGACGCGGGCAAGCTTCGCCAATTCGGGACGCCCGACGAAGTATACCATCGGCCCGCTAACATCAGCGTTGCACGATCCATCGGCAGCCCTGGCATGAACCTAATCAGGGGCCGGCCTGTCGAGAGCGGGGGTACAGTTGAACTCCAAGGATCGAGTGTGAGCATACCGCTTGCTGACGCGATCGGCGCGGCAGCCCGGTCCAGCCAGGGGATGCTGACGCTTGGGATACGTCCGGAAGCGCTGTCGACTAACGCAACCGGTGTGCCGCTACTGGGCGAGGGCCGCGTCTATGCGGTTGAACCGCTCGGCTCGGATCAGTTCGTTCATGTTGCCTATGGCAGCACCGATGGCGCCGAACTCATCAAAATCAGAACTCCTCCTGACACACGATTTCAGGTCGGTGACGCCATCTCGCTGCGCGCGTCACCTAGCAAATTCTTCCTGTTCAACGGCAGGGGTGATCGCATCTTTCCGTACGACCGGCGAGCTCCATGAGGTCGGCGGCGCAACCTCTCCTGCGATCAGACGCGCGCTTCGCGCTTGGCGTCGTCACCGGCCTCGTGCTGTTCAACGTCGTCATCTTCATCCTGCCGCTTATCTACGCTGCGTGGATCAGTTTTCATGATCGTGACGTCATCCTGCGCACGCAGGAATTCGTCGGTCTCAACCAGTATCGACGCATCCTCACCAGCCCGGAGGCCCTCGCCGCAATCCTCCGCAGCATCGAATTCACCGCGGTGGTGGTCATCACCTCGCTCCTCACAGGACTTGGCATCGCCCTCGTCCTCAACGAGGACTTTCCGGGGCGCCGCTTGTTGCGCGCCGGCGTTCTGCTGCCCTGGGCGTGCTCCGAAGTGGTAACCGCGACCGCGTGGATCTTCATTCTCAATCCAACCTTCGGTGCCCTAACGGGACTTTTCCACCAGCTTGGGATGGTAGAAGCAAACTACGTCTGGATCAACGAGAATACTGCGCTTTATTGGGTGGCAATCGCCTTCGTTTGGCACATCGCACCACTCGGCGCGTTGTTTTTTCTCGCCGGCCTTCAGACGATACCCGATAGCCTTTATAAGGCAGCACGGATCGACCGCGCGACCGTGCTCAACCGGTTTCTTCATATCACACTGCCGCATCTGCGTCCGACGGTGGCGATCGTGCTCGTCACCGTCACCGTCGAGGCATTCCGGAGCTTCGACCTACTATTCGCTCTGACCGGCGGCGGACCGGGCACGGCCTCCCAGACTTTCCCGATGCTGATCTTTCGCTACACGTTCGAATTCTCCCGCTACGGCCTCGCAGCGGCCGCGAGTTATATCCTGGTAGCGATCAGCATGAGCATTACCACCATCTGCTATGTCGTGCTGATGCGCCGCCGCCGCATCGTAAAGGTGGCCGCCGACTCTCGCTCCGCGATACTCCCGCCGTCGAGGGCGGGTGACGGAGCAGCGATGCCGTCATGAAAAAGACCGCAAGCGAGCGCCTGGTGCTATGGCTGGGTGTCGTGCTCGTGACCACCTGGACGTTCATTCCAATCGCGGTGATGGTCTGGGCTTCGCTAATACCGCTCGATGCGCTAAACGATCGCGGGCTGCTCGAGTGGCCCAATGGTATGAGCTTCGCCAACTACATGGCGCTTCTCGGCATCGCCAACATCAATAAAGTCTTTGGTGGACAGGCGGCCGCGGTTGGACTTGGGTTCTTTAATAGCGCCGTTGTGGCGATCGCAGTCGCGGCTATCGGCACGACCGCCGCAGTGATCGGCGGATATGCATTCGGGCGTTTTGGCTTTCCTTTCCGACGCTTGCTCCTCTTCGTCCTGCTCTCTGTGCGGGTTCTACCGCCGATCGCAGTCCTTATCCCCTATTTCGTAATCCTTTCCGCTCTCGACCTGGTCGGCACTTATATAGGACTCATCGTGACCTATCTTACCATGGTCGTGCCGCTCCTGACCTGGGTTTTGATGGGTTATTTTGCGAGCTTGCCACCGGAGATCGAGCGCGCTGCACGCATCGACGGGTGCGGCCGGCTGCAAGCTTTATGGCACGTCACCATTCCGATGGCGGCGCCCGGTATCGCCGCCGCCTTCATCATCGCGTTCCTGACCGTCTGGAATGAGCTCCTGTTTGGCCTTGTCCTCACCGGCGGCACCGCGAAGCAGACACTGTCACCGGCACTGCTTGCCTTCTCACCAACCATGCCCAGCACCGGGACGGCTAATCTTGGCATGACACTGTTCGCTGCGGGCAGTGTCCTTTCGACCATGCCGCCGCTCGTGCTGGCTTTGCTCGCCCAGCGTTATATCGCGCGGTTGAATGTCGCCGACCCGGTTACGCCGCGGGTAGATTGAGGCGCGGCGTAGGCCGGCGACATCACCAGGATCGACAGGTCTGAAGCAACGAATGTCGGCTCGCATTGCCACCTCGCTCACTGTCGCGTCGCTGCCTGGCGGGCTCACCCGCAAAGTCGGTGACGATTGCGATGTGAGCGCAGGTATCGCCGCTACCCTCAACTTTCAGGCAGTGTCACAACTGTTCGCATCACCTCGTTTTCTCGTCTCTGCGGCACAGGGAGCTACAGAAGGAGGGCCCACGACATCGCAGGATCGGATTGTCCATGCTGCACGGTTCACGCGGGACGCCTGCGGCAGAGTTGCCCATTAGCCGGTTCAGTTGTTTGCGGGCCTCCTCGGTGACATAGGTCGGCATGCCGGCCCGGACTTCCGCCAGCATGCCGACTGCGGAACAGATCTCTCCCGATGTGCAGTAGCCGCAATGGAATCCGTCATGTTCGACGAAAGCTGCCTGCATCGGGTGCAGTGCTTCGCCGTTGGCAAGCCCTTCGATGGTCGTGATCGTCTGGCCGTCATGCATAAGAGCCAGTGTCAGGCAGGAATTGATGCGCCTGCCGTCCAGTAACACAGTGCACGCACCGCACTGGCCGTGGTCGCAGCCCTTCTTTGTGCCGGTCAAAGCCACATGCTCGCGCAGGGCGTCCAGCGACGTGGTGTGGGGACCAAGATGCAGCCGATTGAGATGGCCGTTGATGGTCAGCGTGACGTCAACAGGCACACCCGGGTCAACGGAGCCGGTCGCTTGAAGATTTGCCGGAGCCGAACCGGCAGCGTCCGCCGGTGGGGGGCAGGCCTGCCATCAGGACCGTCCCGGTGACGGCGCCTCCGGCGCCGAGCATTCGGCGCCCTGTCACGGGTCGTGAAGTCGGGCCGTGGTCATCCGTCGCCGCGCAAAGCTCCTCTCCAGCGGCTTCACTTTTCGGCCTAACCCTGCGGCCACGTGTCGTCCGGCAGGTTCACGACGATGGGGGTGGCGGTGCTGCGCACCACCACCCAGACGAACGGCTCGGATTGCGATAGGTTGATTTCCATGTGCAGGAGGTACGCGGGAACATGGATGAAGTCGCCAGCCTTCGCCTTCGCCGCATATTCGCCGTGCGCGCCCCAGCGTACTTCACACGCACCGCGCAACACATAGGCCACCGTCTGCTGGGCGCCATGGTGATGAATACCGGTACGCGCACCGGGATTCACCACGAACAAGCCACCCCATAGCGCGGAATCAGCCAAGCCCGGTGCAATCGCCGCCATCCTCTCGGAGCCGGGTGTTTGTGCCGTGTCTGCGACGAATCCCGTCGGCCCCACGACACGAATTGTCGCATCGCTGTCCATCATCAATTCTCCAAGTACTGATGCGCGCAGTCAGTTGGGATGGCGGATACGGCGCGTCCAACACTATATACCGATAACAGCGATCGCCCCGCGTGCTGGATCGAAAGGCACCATGGATCTAAGGCAGCTCGAGCATTTTGTAATGGTCGCGGCCGAGAAAAGCTTCACTCGCGCGGCACAGCGGCTGCACATCGTACAGTCCGGGCTCTCGGCGTCGATCCGGACCCTTGAGGAGGAATTGGGCGCACCACTGCTGTGGCGGACGAGCCGGCGCGTCGAGTTAACGGCGACCGGCAGCGCCTTCCTGCTCGAGGCGCGGCGCGTCCTAAGCGCGGCAAGCGAGGCGCGGCTGGCGGTGGCTCAAATGATCGGCCTGCAGCGAGGAACCCTGTCGATCGGGATCATCCCCGGCCTGGCACCTCTGATCGACATTCCGGCATTACTCGTGCGGTTCCGCGCGGCCCATTCAAGCGTCGAAATTCGGCTGACCTCCGGTGGGTCGCTGCCACTCATTGAGGGCGTGCGCACCGGTGAATTCGATCTGGCGGTTACCCAGCTCGTTGGCAGGACTCCGCCAGGAATCAGGGCCTGGATGCTGGCTCGCGAGCCCTTGGTGGCAGTCTGCCCTCCGGGCCACGCGCTGGCCGGCCGGAGCGACGTCACGCTGAAAGAGTTGGTCGCGGAGACGTTCGTCGAACTCCATCGAGACTGGGGCACACGACAGCTTGTCGACCAGATGTTCAGCGAGAGCCGATTGACGCGAAGGATCGGTTTCCAAGTTACCGATCCCGCCACGCAACTCGATTTGGTTGCCCATGGTCTCGGGGTTGCGCTTGTGCCGAAGGTCGTGACCCGCGGGGTTGGTGTGAACCAGATGGCAGAGCAGCTTGCCGTCGCGGAACTGGCCGGTCCGGAAATCTGCTGGGAACTGGCGGTCGTGTTTGCGCGTGACGAAGCACATCAACCAAATGGCGCCGTAACCAGGACGTTCCTGGAGTTTCTTCGGGCGTCGGTAACACGGGTCAATTTGCCCGAGGTCGGCGCGAGCGACGTCGCGATGGCCGTGTAGCGGCCACGTCGTCCCGCCCCGCTCAGGCCGCACCTCGAAGACAGGGTCGCGCCCGATCCGTCGTGCTATGTGCGGCGCTGCTTACAATCGAATTCGTCGATCGTATTGAGCAGAAGATAGCATTGGTCCTGGTGACATTTCGCACCATCTGATGCGTCAGCTTAATAGTGGATGGTGATTGGCATGCTTGGATACGCAACTTCCGTCGCCCTGGCGCGCGCACGCTCCGCGCTGCTTCTGTCCTGTCTGGCTTCGTGCACCGGCTCTCCTGGAGCCCTGGCGTTACGGCCCGACTTCGAGGTGACGACGCCAGCTGGCATAGCGAGCGTAAGCATGCGTCAGTCGCCGGTTGGCATGACCGACGCCGAATTTAGCAGATCGGTTAGGGAAGGGATGGCGTGCGCCGGGTACCGAAGTGTGGACACCGGCCGGGTCAACCCCCCATATCCGGCACAACGTATCGTCTGGCATGTAACCCCGACTGGTCCGAGGCCCATTTCACGACTGATCGTGAATGTGTTCAATGGCGAATACCCCTACGCTTACGAAGAAGCCACTGTATCGAATGATGAATCTCCGGCGGCGATTGCCTCCGACGTCACGTCAATGTCCGAGCGGCTGCTTGACGATATCGCTGCTCAGGCGAGTGCCCACGGGGTCGCGAACAGGCAAGCGCCACAGAGTCGGCCAAGCGCCGCAGCATGATTACCGACTACCGCATTGCGCAGCGGCGCCGAGCAAAGTGCGGGCGGCTCCGCTATGGGTGCCCCGGGAAAAGTAACCACCGGTCAGCGTCTCAAAGAACACCACGGTGGCGTATTCGTCGATATCCGTCAGGCGCA
Source organism: Acetobacteraceae bacterium (assembly GCA_030039695.1). The sequence goes on along the minus strand of JASHVB010000284.1, from coordinate 15,195 downwards.
GGTTTCCGACCATTGTGGTGTTCAAGTTTGGCGTGGCCTCTGGCTGCGGCCCACACGTTTTGTCCCCGCCCGGATCGTGCGGCTTGCAGCGCGGCAGCGTGTTGCGCGTGCTATAGAAATGCACGATCTCCTTCAGGCTGAGAAAACATCCGTTGTGGCCATAGGCTCTCACGAAGCCTGGATACGGCCTCTTGTCCACGGTTCGCAGCGTCGGTACTTGAAACCGGCCGGTGACGCGCGGGTCCCGCCTACGCCCGCACCTACATACGCGCGCCCTGCCGGGTTGGCCGCATAACCTTGTGCATCGCGCTGGTTCTCCGCGTGGAACGGAAGCGAGGGATTGGCGGGGACGCCGATATTGGAGGCGCTCAAGTCGGTGAACAGCGGTTCCTCACCTGGGCCACCGTCGCGGTGACAGGCGTCGCAATGTGCCCCTCCTCGAAACAGGTCGTCGCCGCGCTGTTCCTGCGGGGTGAATTTCGCCGTTCCCGCCACAACCGCATCGAACTCGGAAGTGAACGAGGTGCTCTCGGCAGACGCCTCGAAGCTGGCGATTGATTCCGCCATTCGGTCGTAGGTGTCGCTCGCGAGGCCACGCTGTACTGTGTCAAGCCGCTGCGGTGGTACACCGCCCGGCGAAGGCCCAGGCGTGTCACACTCGTGACCCGCATCAGCCGCCCAAGTAATCGCGAACGCCTGCTTCCCCCAGACCTGCTGGAACCGCGCGACAGGGTCGCTGCGAGGCGCGATAGGCGGCGCAGGCAAAATCGGGCAGCGCCATTTCCACGGGGTTGGTCGGTGGCCCCTCGGCTTGCTCCGCAGCGGGATTGCCGAGCCGACGGCCAGTCGCACGCATGTCCCGGAAGGTGGCGGACCTGCAGAAGCATCAGAACTGCCTTTTTGGTGCCGCTTGGCCTAGGGCCTCGCTGTGACCCAGCCGGCGCCCCTCATCGTCGCGAAAGCAGAGACAAAAGCAAGCACGACTCCGAAGGAGCAGACGTATAGTCCTGCTTAGGCCTGCTACACGACGTGTCACGCCCATTGTTTCCAAACCATCGCCAGAATGAGCGCCCACGGTGCGTGCAGCGATCGAACCGCGCTGCACGACGCACTGGTCAGGCATAGGCCTCGACCGGGGCTGCGGCAGCTTTCGCCGGCCGAAAAGGAGCTGCCGTTGATGCCTTTATCGCCTTGCGCAGCTTGACCAGAGCCCGCACTTCGATCTGCCGGATGCGCTCGCGCGAGACGCCGTATCCGCCGGCAAGTTCCTCGAGCGTGGCCGGTTCCTCCTTCAGCCAGCGCTCACTCAAGATGTGGCGCTCCCGTCGGGTCAGCACAGGAAGAGCTTGGGCGACGCGGGCTCTCCGCAGGGCGAGTACCTCGCGATCGGCCAGCACGCTTTCGTAGCTCTCCGATTCATCGGGCACGGAATCCTGCCACTGGTCCGAGCTGTCCTCGCGCGCCGGCGCATTCAGGCTTAGATCCGCCGCCGCCATCCGGCGATTCATTGACACGACATCCTGCACTGGCACGGCGAGCGCCTCGGCGATCTTGCTCGCCTGCTCCGGCGAGAGGTCGCCATTGTCCAATGCGTTCAATTGCCACTTGATCCTCTGGAGATTGTAGAACAGCTTTTTCTGGGAGGCCGTGGTGCCCATTTTCACCAGCGAGGAGGAATGCAGCACGTATTCCTGAATCGCGGCGCGAATCCACCACATCGCGTAGGTCGCGAGGCGGAAACCTCGATCGGGATCGAAACGCTGGAGGGCTTTCATCATCCCGATGGTACCTTCGCTGACCAGGTCGCTGTACGGCAGGCCATAGCCGCGGTAACTGGCCGCGATACGCGCCACCAAACGCAGGTGCGACGTGACCAGCTTGCTGGCTGCCGCACTGTCGTGTTGATCGCGCCACCGATGGGCGAGGCGGAATTCCTCCCCCGCCGTCAGCATCGGCATCCCGCGAACCGCTTGCAGATACCGCGATAAACCGGCGTCACGAGGAATAGCGTAACTCACAGAGGCCATAATTGACTACCTTCCTTGAACGGCAGACGGCTCTCACAAAACCGCGGAGGGGAGCCCACCGTCGTTTGCATCATCGCGGTATCAGACGCTGCCCTGCTTAGCCGGCGGCGTTGAGACCACAACAAACATAGTCGACCGACATCCCGCAGTTCCATTGACCGAGAGGAAGATCAGGCGATCATCTGTGAGCAGTCTGGCGATACCAAGGTTTAACCGCGGCCGGTCCGCAGACGGTGCGATCGCTACAACATCACCGTATCAAAGGGTCGCCCGACCGTCGGCCAACTGTGCACTCAGGGTGGATCGCGGCTCGCGCCGGAGACATAGACTGCGTGGTCGGATCTACAGGGGTTCTGGCACCGAGGCGAGCTGCACGGCCGCAAGCCGATTGAGCGGAGCAGGCTGTTGCGCGCGTCTGGCACCTCCGGATCGTCGTCGTCGCTGACAATCGTTGCGTCCGGCACAATCATCGTGAACGCACTTACCGCAACACTTGCACCGCGCTGACCGGCGCGAGCGATTTCGCGCCGCGATCGAGGGTGAGAGCAACCGACATCAAGCCCACGCAACCGGAACCTTGTCTCGCAGGATAATCGCAGGCGCGCTCGGCGGTGGACCTGTCTGGTGCAGGCCGCTGAACAGAGCATGCAAGTTCTACCTTCGATGCGCTCTCCTGAACCACGGTATGAAGTCTCCACTGCTCCAATTGCGTCGGAGGGCAGCCTATATTTAGGTGGCCTGCGACGTCCGGATCTCACGCTGCGGCGTGTAACCTGGCCCGTTGCCGGGCCTGGAGCATGCGGGAGCCGACCAAGACATTGATTGCTATTGTCGATGATGACGAATCCGTGCGACTGGCATTGCAAAGTCTCGTTCGGTCGTTCGGACTTGCGGCACGGGTCTTTGATTCGGCAGCGGACTTTCTGGCCTCGTCCGATATGTCGTCTGTGCGCTGCCTGATCCTAGACGTGAACATGCCCGGCATGAGCGGCCTTGCGCTGCTCGGGCAGCTTGTGACGTCAGGGCAGATGATCCCGACCATCCTGATCACCGCCAACACGAACGATGCGATACGTGCCGAAGCTCTGCGCCACGGGGCCTTGTGCTCTTTAAGCAAGCCGTTCGCGGAGCACGATCTGCTCGCGTGGGTTGACGTCGCGCTCGGGCAGGTCGGCCCAACTGGAGCGAAGCCGCTATAAGCGCTGGCGTCCCGGCGTAGCAAGGACGATGGCGCTCATCGCGGGCATCGCAGCCCCTAACCCGCCGAGCCGACGCGGGACCGTTATCGCGGTCGGGGTAGGCTGGCGAGATACGCTGCGACTGCTTGGCGCTCAGCTGGACGCAAGGCACTCGCCACCTGACGCATCATCGCATTGTGTCCAGTCGGACCAGCGAAATGTGCCAAACGCGCGAGAATGGTCGCCGACGGCCGCCCGGCGAGGGCTGGTGCATGAATGGCAGGATCGCCCTGGAAATTCCGCCCATGGCAGGTCGTGCAGGCCAAGGCACCACGACCGTTGCCATTATGGGCGATGTCCTCGCCACTCGGTCCGGCCGCAGCTGCGAACAGCACGAACAGGACGAGCAACAGCGGCGGTATCCGATGCATATAATCAATCCTCATGCAATTACGAACCACCGACGACCAATCGCGCCGGCGGGGATTGACTGTGACGATGGGCGGATCACCAGATGCGCACCAAACGCCGCCACCATTGTCGACGGCGGCATTTTGGCTCTGCCGACTATTGCGCCGCGGCCGGTCGCAGGTCCTCCATCCCGAGCGCGCGCGCCACGCCTACGCCATAGGCCGGATCGGCCCGCATGCAATTCTCGATGTGGCGCTCTTTGATGTGCGCCCGCGCATCCCCCAGCGCACGTGCCGTGTTCTCAAACAGTACTCGCTGCTGCGTCGGCGTCATCTTGCGGAACAGGTCGCCCGGTTGCTCCCAGTGATCGTCGTCCAGGCGATGATCCCAATGGTCGGCGTCACCATCCAGCGCCAGCGGCGGTTCGGCGAAATCGGGCTGGTTCGCCCACAAGCCGCTGGTGTTCGGATGGAAGGTGACCGTGCCGCCCAGATTGCCGTCGGTCCGCATCTGCCCGTCGCGATGATAGCTCTGAAATGGGCATTTTGGCGCGTTGACAGGAATATGGTTGAAATTGACGCCGAGCCGGTAGCGCTGCGTGTCGCCGTAGGAGAACAGTCGCGACTGCAGCACCTTGTCGGGCGAGAAACCAATGCCGGGCACGATATTGGCCGGCGAGAATGCCGCTTGTTCCACTTCCGCGAAGTAGTTCTCGGGATAGCGGTTCAACTCCATCACCCCGACCTCGATAAGCGGATAATCCTGCTTCGGCCAGACTTTCGTGAGGTCGAAGGGATTGTGCTTATGCGTCCTGGCCTGCCCCACCGTCATCACCTGAATGTACATTGTCCAGCGCGGGAAGGCGCCAGCATCGATCGCAGTCAGCAGATCCCGCCCATGGCTCTCGCGGTCATTAGCAATCAAATCTGCTGCCTCGGCATCGGTAAGGTTGGCGATACCCTGCTGGGTACGGAAATGGAACTTCACCCAGACTCGCTCATTAGCCGCGTCGGTCATGGAGAAGGTGTGACTACCGAAGCAGTGCATGTGGCGGAAGCTCTTCGGTATGCCGCGGTCCGACATAACGATCGTCACCTGGTGCAGCGCTTCGGGCAACAGGGTCCAGAAGTCCCAGTTATTGTCCGCGCTGCGCAGGCCGGTGCGGGGATCGCGCTTGATGGCGTGGTTGAGATCAGGGAAGCGCAGAGGATCGCGGAAGAAAAATACTGGTGTGTTGTTGCCGACGATGTCCCAGTTGCCTTCCTCCGTATAGAACTTCAGCGCCGTGCCGCGAATGTCACGTTCGGCGTCGGCGGCGCCCCGCTCACCGGCGACGGTAGAGAAGCGCACGAACATCGGTGTCTGCTTGCCGACGGCGCTGAAGAGCTTCGCCCGGGTAAAGCGGGTGATATCGTGTGTCACGGTGAATGTCCCGTGGGCGCCCCAGCCCTTTGCATGCATTCGTCGCTCCGGGATCACCTCGCGGTCGAAGTGCGCGAGCTTTTCGATCAGCCAGATGTCCTGCAGCAGCGCCGGGCCGCGTGCGCCGGCGGTCATGATATTGGTGTTGTCGGCGACCGGGGCGCCGGTGGCGTTGGTGAAGCGCTTCGCTTCGGACATGATGGGCTCCTGTGTGATTAGGCTTTGTTTGAAGGCCGGTTTCGCGATGCGAAGCCGTCAACCGGCCCAGAGCGAGCCGCGGATCACCCTGCAGAAATTCGTCGGCACGAAGCGTGGATCCTTGTCGGCGAGTACGTCCGCCTTCACGTTGCCGAACGTCGTCTGCGGCCTGTAGCTGATGCCGTCGTAGAAGGCCTGGATAATGTCTTCCTTGAAGCAGCTGCTCCGAGGGTGTGCCAGCACAACAGCCTCACGCTCTGCCTCCGCGAATTCGGAATAGGCAATTCCTAATACGTCCATTTCAACGCCAGCCATCACCAGCGCAATCACCGGATGCATGTGCTGCGGAATTCCGGGCGTGGTATGCAACGCAATGGAAGTCCACACGATGTCGATGTCACGCTGCGAAATGCCACGGTCGCGTAGGAAGCTGCGGGCGGCATTCGCACCGTCTACTTCAAAGCGTTCACGGGAGCTGGTGTAGCGCTGCGTCAACCCCAGATCATGAAACATCGCTCCGGCGTAGAGCAGATCGACATCGAAGGTGAGACCGCGGCGCAGTCCGGTCAGCGCACCCCAGTAGAAAACGCGACTGGAATGGTGAAATAGTAGCGGTGATTCCGTGTCTTGCACGAACTCAGTGATTTCGTGCGCAAGCCGGCCGTCAGGGACTTTGATTCCCGCAATCTCGGCTGCCATCCTTGGTCTCCCGGTAAAGGCCGCTCAACTGCTTTCGCTTGGCCCCGGCGCAGGTACTGGAACAGCTCTCATCGTCAATAAATCGGACCGAGAGGCAATTGGTACTGGGGAAGGATGAGCTATACCTTCGTTTAGTACCTGACCTACCAACTTTCATAAGAGCTTTGGCGCACGGCCGCCGCCGATATCGTTAGGCCGCAACGGAATGCAGGGAACCTGCAGCTGACCGGCTTGATGGCGGCACGGCATCGCCGCACGGGCATTGTCCCGTCGTTCCCCGCATTCGGCACGGCTCCGCCCGCGCCCGGCGAACCACCACCGGCAGCATCACGGTGGCCCAAATGTCTGCGGCTCTGCGCGAGTACGGCGCGACAGGCAAGCCAACCCTAAGGGCATAGCCGCCGGCAGGTAACGACGGGATCGTAGCGGGAACGCCACCCGATATCGAGAGTGTGCTCGTGCCATTGCCGGTGTTGAACAGAATGCCGGTGCCACGCCCGGAAGGGTTGTGATCGCGCTTGATCCCATGCTGCCGGTGATCGTCGCCGGGCCGCCTGGCGTCAGGGTCGGCGAAGCCAGCCCTGGCATCCCTCGGACGGCGGCGCGTTGGTAGTTGCGTACGAAGGTAAGGCCGCCTCGGCCCTCCCCGCACCAACCGCGATCACTGTCGCCGCGACGCCGGCTATAAGCATTTTCGGCGTAGCTATATTCCTCAGCATTCCTGTCCCGGCGATTTCGTGACTTGCCCAATGCCCATCCCAGGATGTCCGCACTGCTAAATGGGTAGGTGCGGCGATGAGGCCAATTTTGTCTCCGCATGACGCGAAGCATCTTACGCGTGGCGGGTTCGGGCCCGACAGCCTTGGCCCCGAAGCATGATAGGTTCAGTCGGTCACGGCGATTCTATCGCTCGGCTTCTGAGAGACTGCTCAGCGTTACCCATCATCGGAGGCAGGAACAATTGCAGCACCGGAGGGTGACGCGGCCGCGGCCCCAGAATTCCCTGCCGGGTGCGCGCCGCTCCGGCGGCGCAACCACTGACCAATATCGGCATCTCGCACTGCTTCGATCATCGGGTGCATCTGGAGCTAACGTAGCGTCTTGTCACGGCCTCTGTTGCGCTTTGCGATGAAGTACGCGACGCAGGCTGCCAACATCGCCGGGCGACACGCGGGACGCCGCATTGCCCCACGCATTGCGGATGTAGGTGACGACAGCGGAGATGTCAGCGTCGGAGAGTTTCCACGCGAATGATGGCATTGCAGGCCCGGTGGGATGAGCTGCGGTGGCGACAGCGCGCGAGCCTTCCAGTACTACGCGGATCAGGCTGGTGGCCTGATCCTGCTGGGCGCTTGCAGATTCGCTCAGGTGCGGGAAAAGGCCCACGATGCCTCGGCCTTGCGGAGTGTGGCAGGCGGAGCACTGGTTCGCGTAGATCGTCTGCCCCTGCCGCATCAGAGGGTCCTGGGCGGAAATTGGCGACGGCGTTTTATCGTGACTCGGGGGCAGGCTCTTGAGGTACATGGCCATCGCCCGCAAATCGGCATCGGACAGGTGCGAGGTGGAGTGGCTGACTGCATCCGCCATCGGCCCGGAAGCAATGCCGAAGCGATTACTTCCGGTCTTCAGGTAGAGCATAATGTCATCGATCGACCAGTCGCCGAGACCGAGCCGGGCGCTGCTGGTCAGGTTCGGTGCATACCAGCTCTCCAGCACCGTCCCCTGCATCACCCGGCCGCTCTCGTCGGCTCCCATCGCATTTTTCGGCGTGTGGCACAGACCGCAATGCCCTGCGCCCTCGACAAGGTACGCACCTCGGTTCCATTCCGGCGACTGTGCCGGATCCGGGTTGAACTGACCGGGCCTGAAATACAGTGCATTCCATGCTGCCATGCTCTCGCGCTGATTGAATGGAAACGGCAACTGATTCGTGATCACTCGGTTACGGACCGGTTGCAGCGTATCGAGATAAGCACGGATCGCCAGCACATCCGCGCGCGTCAGCTTGGCGTAGTAGACGTAGGGCATGGCTGGGTAGAGGTGAATGCCATCGTGCCCGATGCCGTTTTGCACGGCCTGGGCGAATTCCTCGTCAGTCCATCCGCCGATGCCGGTTTGCTGGTCCGGCGTGATGTTCGGGGAGAGCAGGACACCAAATGGGGTCTCCAGCGCCCCTCCGCCCGCATAGGGCTTGCCGCCTGGTGCGGTGTGGCAGGCCGCGCAATCGGCAGCGGCTGCCATGTAGCGGCCATGTTCGATCATCTCGAACGACTGCTTGTCCGGGTCCTGCGCCCGTGCTTGCAGGGTGACGGCCAGCAATAACGCGCAGGCCAAGAGCTTGCGTCGCATTTCCTGGCTCCTCACACGCGGACCAGCGGTCCGGGATGCTTGAGGTATTGTTTGTGGATCGCGTCGAGCGCCCAGAACGTCAGGGCGCCAATGGTGTTGGTCGGATTGTATCCGGCATTCTGCGGGAACGCCGTGGCGCCCATGACGAACAGATTGGGTACGTCCCAGCTTTGCAGATAGCGGTTGACGGCACTGATGGTCGGATCGCTGCCCATGATCGCGCCACCACAGGTATGCGTGGTCTGATAGGGCACGATACTGAATGGGCCGGTACGCGGGAACTTGACGACCTGCCGGGCGCCCATTCGCTGGACGATCTCGGCAAGCCGATCCGTCAGGAATTGCGACATCTTGATCTCGTTGTCGCGAAAATCGAACGTCATTCGCATCAGTGGCCGGCCGAAGCGATCCTTATAGGTCGGGTCCAGGTCGAAGTAGTGACTTCGGTAGCTGTAATTGCTGCCGTGACACATCGGAATGATCGTACTGAGGTAGTTGTCCTTGACTGCCTTCTTCCAACCGGCGCCCCATTGCGGCGTGCCGGGCGGTGTCGGGGTCGTTTCAATAGGGCGCCCGTTGGTCTGCACCATGCCGATATAGCCGCCACCCACGAAACCATGGGAGCCATGGTCGAAGTTGTCGCCGTTGTAATCGTCGATGACCATGCCGTTGGCGCCACTGGCGATGAAGGGGTTGAAGATCTTGTTGTCGAAGAACCCCTGAACGGTCGACGTGGTCTGATACGAGAAGTTGCGGCCAATGACGCCCTTGCCGCTGGCCGGGTCGTACGGCTCGCCAATGCCGGACAGCAACAGCAACTGGACGTTGAACATCTGAAATGCGCAAAGGAACACGGTTTCCGCGGGCTGCTCCCATTCGCGCCCGTTCGTGTCGACATAGGTGACGCCGGTTGCCCGCTTCCCCGTACTGTCGAGATTGATGCGGGTGACCTCGCACTCGGTGCGTGCTTCGAAGTTCGTGCGCTGCATCAACAGGGGCAGAACCGTGGTTTGCGGACTGGCCTTGGAATAGTTGCCGCAGCCAAAGCGCTCGCAGAAACCACAGAAGGTGCACGGGCCAAGCGTGACGCCGTCCGGGTTCGTGTACGCTTGCGACAGATTGCCGGACGGTTGGGGAAATGGATGATAGCCCATCTGCCGTGCCGCTTCCGCCCACAGCGTGGGGCCATAGCCCTGTTTCTGCGCCGGTGTCGGATACGGGCGCGAACGTGGTCCCTCGAACGGATTGCCCAAAGGCTGGACCTGGCCCTTCAGGTTGCCGGCGATTCCAGATGTTCCGCAGAGATACTCGAACGTGTCGTAGTGGGGCTCGAGTTCGTCGTACGTGACCCCCCAGTCCTGAATGGTCATGTCCTCGGGCAGAAATTTGGCACCGTAGCGCTGGGTTAGGTGCGTCTTGAGCACGAAATCAGTCGGCAGGAAGCGCCAAATCTGCGCGTTCCAGTGCACACCAGCTCCGCCGACGCCGTTGGGCAGCAGGAACGCACCCAATTCGCGCATCGGCAGCGCCGTCTGCCCGGGCCGGTGGCGGAACGTGATGGTGGTCTGCGCCGGCCGCACGCACAGGTCATATTTCACACCATATCGCAATTCATCCGGCGAATAGGTGGGTGGAAAATCGGTCGCGGTGTCCCGCCATGGTCCGCGTTCGATCGAGACGACCCGCAACCCGGCATCGGTCATGGATTTTGCAACCAGGGAGCCCGTCCAGCCCAATCCGATGGTGACGATGTCCGTCGCCGGCAGCCTTGTTGCCATTGCCTGTTCCCTCACTCGGCTTGAGGTCCGGTGGCGCAATGGTGGCCTGGCTAACGCCCGGCCACGCTGATAGGCGGATACGGGTAGCGCTCGTTGTGCCGCTCCACCCAGTCACGATAGTCGTACCGGGCGCCGGGAAAGCCGATCATCTTCCATGCCGCCATATCGCGGTTGCCGCCGTAGACGGGATCGGCGAAGAAGCCCTGGCGCGTATCCTGCAGCAATATGTCGAAGAACGACTTTGCAACCACGCCCTGCAGGCGTAGCGAGCCATTTTCCATTGTGGCAATAAGGCGATCCTTCTCGCCGTCCGGAAGTTGCGCATAGGTTTTGCCGGCATAGGTCGTGCGACAGTATTGGTCGAGGGATGCGAGGCTGCGGCGGTAGAGTTGTGCTGGGGTGAATGGTCCTTGCTGGCCCTGCCACGGGCTCGCCGGCAGGAACGGAGGACTCCAGTAGAGGCTCTGTGCATCGCCATAATCACCGGCCAATTGGCGGTCGATGAAGACAGCGCATCCGCAGTCCTTTCCGCCGGGGACCTCCGGGTCGGGCGGGATCAGTCGGTCGACCAAAGCTTCAATGGCTGCACCTTCGTTGGGGGTGAAAAATGCCCACGGCCCGGGTTGAATTTTGACCGGCGGATCGCCGGCAAACGGCCGCCAGGGCATTCCGTTGCCGCCTGGCAGCATTTCCGCTCGCGCGCCAGGAGCCGCCAGCAGCATGGCAGCCGAGGCCAGCAATGCTTGCCGTCGGCTGATCATTGTTGCGCGCTCCGGGGCGGTCGGATGAAACTCTCCGGCCTGCGGTCCGCGGCGTCGACCAAAAGGATGTCGCGCGGGTCCCATCGTGTGGTTCCGGCCAGACGGACAACCGCCGATGCCTCGATGATGGGGGGCAGAACGCGGATTGTGCCGCGACGCAAGAACAGCCGTGGTCTGGGGGAGAATTCCCAGCCATTCTCGGAATGGCCGATCCAGAATGTGCCCCGATCCGAAAAAACATCAAAGTACCCGTCGAGAGTCGCGTGGTGACGTGGCGGTATATCACGACCAGCGTGAAAGCCGCCTGCACTCCTGACGTCGTCATTCATCCAATGTGTATCCAGAAGCAGCCTATCCGCTGTGTCGGGAGAATGGCGCGCGATTTCGTTGGTGCCAGGCCTGACGGCGTCGTGACTGTCGGACTGGAGAACCATCCGGAGTCCCTTCAGAGCGGTAGCGATGTCACAGATATAGTCATCGGTTGGGACAGGCGCCTGGTTCATCGTGCTGCCTTTGGTATAGCGCTGCCTATGCCAAGGCGGTACGCAATCTAGATGATCGGGTATGGCAGCGTGCGAATGCGGTCCAGGCTCGGCGAGACCTCCTTGCAATGTCCTAAGACGACCTATCGAGCACTGGTAACCGCGGCAAGCCGCCTACGATGTTCGATGCCTGCCTGATTCCATAACGCCCAGGTGTAATACCGACGCTGCCAGCGGACAGCTCAGATATACCTCCAGATGATAGGCATTCGACTCCCTCAAGATATAATGCGTGTGCGTTTCCTCCCCTGCTGGCGTCGCTGCCAGCCAACTTTGAGGCCTTCCACAACGGAAGGCCTCCATTTTTGCTATCGGGTTTGATGCCATCACCGTAATCGGCCACCAATGGATCGTGCGTTGCAGAACAGTACCGCGACCATGTGTTGCCTGTGAGCAAACTGATCCCCGAGGGCACTGTCGCGAGGACGCAGGCGTCGAAGCGATTCAATCCGGAGCGCGGCTTCACGAAGGTGCGGACATGGATGATGGTAGCGGCGACTGAGAGCGCGGTGAAAATGGCCGAACCCAGCCGCCGGCGACGGTCAGTTGCCGCAAAATTCGCTTCGCGCGGCTTCCGTTCGACCTACACGTGGACTGGCAGAAACTTCCGAATCGCGGGTTCGGGTCATCCAACCGGGAACCCCAATAGGCACGTGCGATCCGTTGCCTAGCCGTGCCGCACGCGGTTGGGGAAGCGGCTCTTGCTTCAAGCAATATCCGATGAGCATAGGGGGCCGATACTATGGTATAGGTTTTCCGTTCACGCGCGTCCGGATGACTTGCGGGGATTGCACAGACGGTGCATCGTAGACGCGGGCAGGAGCACGGCTGGTAGAAGCGACCCAACCCAGGTGTGAACGATGAGTGAGGCAAAGCCCACTGTCGTGGTCATTGATGACGATTCCGCAATCCGCGAATCGCTGGCGAGTCTGTTGCGGTCGGTGGGACTCGATGTCAAGTCGATGGCATCGGTGCCTGAGTTGTTCAATGCGGAACCTCTTGGCGGACCGAGCTGTCTCATTCTCGACGTCAGACTGCCTGGTAAGAGCGGCCTCGACTTTCAGCGGGAACTCGCCGCCGCGAATATTCATCTTCCGATCATCTTCATCACCGGGCACGCCGACATCCGCATGTCGGTCCAGGCAATGAAGGATGGGGCGATCGAGTTCCTCACCAAACCGTTCCGCGACCAGGAACTGCTCGATGCCGTTCAGGTCGGCCTTGCGCGAGACCGCGCCAGGCGCGAGGCGGAACGTTCTCTTCTCCAGCTACGAGAACGGTTCGAAACCCTGACGCCACGCGAGCGCGAAGTCATGGCCGAGGTCGCCCGTGGCCGGCTTAACAAGCAGATAGCCTTTGACATTGGTATCAGCGAGATCACGGTGAAAGTGCATCGCGGCCAAGTGATGCGGAAGATGAAGGCGACATCCTTGCCCGATCTGGCTCGCATGATGGACAGGCTGAAATCCTTGATGGAAAAGCCGGACGCTTCCTAGCGTTGCAGCGCAGGCAAGCTGCGGCTGCGGTACCGCCAGCAGAGCAGAACACGTTGAACAGCGCCCATCGCTCACGCTTGGCGTGCGCCTCGCCATGGTCTGGTCAGAGCGACCGCCGAAGGTATATGTCTGGCTATACACAAGTATAATCGCTGCCAGGGTACCCCGTGGTGGAATATTGCCCCAGCACAAACCAGTCGGTACGTTGCCACTCAATGGCGCCGGAGGGCACGTCACGCGATGCATGCACATCCAGGATCAGCCCTTGCCGAACGAAGTCATGATCGCGATCGTCGACGACGATGAATCGGTTCGGGAGGCTCTAGCAGGCCTCATGAAGTCGTTAGGCCATCGGGCGATGGCGTTCTCGTCTGCTGAGGATTTTCTCAATTCGACGGGCCGCGACAGCGCTGCTTGCTTGATCGCGGATGTGCAAATGCCGGGGATGACAGGGCCAGAGCTCCACGATCGGCTGACCACCTCGGGTAACTCCGTCCCAACCATTCTAATCACTGCGTACCCGGATGAAAGCATACGAGTACGCGCGCTGCAGGCCGGCGTAATTTGTTACCTCACAAAGCCGTTTAGAGAGAGCGACTTGCTCGCATGCCTTCGGTCAGCGCTTGACAGCCGCGCCGCGCGTCCCGACGTCCCATGACGACCAGATAGCAGTCTTTCACCCGCAGCTCGTTGGGCTGAGAGATAGCAGCCTATTTTGGACGCTTAATGCGTTCGTGAGTCGTGCGCTAACGATCCTAGCCAGAACGACATCGTCAGGGTCGAAGTAACGTTTCTCTCCCCTGCCCCCGCTTCGTCGGCCAGCCCCGCTTGCCGTGACAACGCCCACATAGCCGCTCGACGAAGTGAGTGGCGCTGACAGTCCTTTCCGGTTGGCCGCCGGGTTCGACAGCGAGGCCGTGGCCGTTCAGCCATCTTTGGGGCCGGCTTTCACGATCAATAGGTGGACTATGGGTCACACCTTGGTAAGGGTTGCGCCGTAGCAGGGTGCCACCAACTGCCTGAGGCTCTTTATTAACTTCTGAGAGTGGGTTGGAGAAACCTGCTTCGCAGCGGGACAGATCTTTGTTTACAACGGGACAGGCAGCATGCGCCTCAAACACAGCGGGTGGTACAATAGAGATTCACAGGAGAGTGACGTACGCCACGTAGCGGTGCTGCGTGGGACGTGCGGGCCGTGGCGTAAGCTGGCCCAGCTGTGTCGGCTGCGCAGAGCTGCTTCAGGCGTGGCGCCGCTTACCGGACCAGACGTGCCGACCATCTGGTGCGTAGGACAGAACTACGCGTGCAAAGGAGCATCATAATGGAATTGATTGAGATCCCCGGCCTCGGTACGAAGGCATCGCGCATCGCCCTCGGCACCTGGGCGATTGGCGGGTGGATGTGGGGCGGCAGCGATGATGCCAATGCGGTTCGTACCATTCACGCGGCACTCGAACAGGGCATCAACCTGATCGATACAGCTCCCGTCTATGGCTTCGGCCATGCGGAAGAGCTGGTCGGGAAGGCACTTGCGGACGGGCGTCGCCAGCAGGCGTTGATCGCCACTAAGGTCGGTCTGGCATGGCGTGACGGCAAGGTGTACCGGGACTCCTCACCGGCACGACTGCGCCAGGAACTCGAAGACTCGCTGCGTCGCCTGCAAACCGATGTGATCGACGTCTACCAGGTCCATTGGCCGGACGAGTCGGTTCGGTTCGAGGAGACAGCCGCAGTGCTGGAGAGCTTCCGGCGCGAAGGCAAGATCCGCGCGATCGGGGTCAGCAATTTCAGCCCAGCTCAGATGGATCGGTTCAAAAGCGCGGCCTCATTACGGACCGTACAGCCGCCGTACAACCTGTTTGAACGGCAGATTGAGCGCGATGTGCTTCCCTATGCGGAGCGTGCCGGATTGGTTGTTCTCGCCTATGGCGCGCTTTGCCGCGGGTTGCTTACCGGTCGGATCAGCGAAGAAACGGAATTTTCGGGTGACGATCTGCGCCGGACGGACCCCAAATTTGTCGCACCCAGGCGCGATCAGTATCTTGCGGCCGTCCGTCATCTCGATGCGCTCGCACGCGCCCGTTACGGCAAGACGGTGCTGGCCCTGGCGATCCGCTGGTTGCTCGATCGTGGCAAGGTGATCGCACTTTGGGGCGCACGACGACCCGACCAATTGACGCCCGTCAATGACGCTCTGGGCTGGTCGGTGGACGAGGCGGGGATGCGCGCGATCGACCAGATCCTGGGTGAAACGATCAAAGATCCGGTCGGGCCGGAATTCATGGCGCCACCGCCCTCATCGCCCGCGGACCCCAGACGGATCAAGGCGGCATG